>JAYVVB010000020.1:0-3539 GCA_043787455.1 Rhizobacter sp. | reverse complement strand
CGCGGCCATGGGCTGGTGGTGATGAACTCGCCGTCCACGCGCAGGTGCGTGTGGCCACGGCCCTTGGCCCATTTCGCCAGGTCGGTGTAGACGCCCTTGCGGTTCACGACCAGCGGCGCGAGCAGGCCGACGTGCTCGCCCTTGTGATCCCGCAGCAGCTGCGCCGCGATGCTTTCAGGGCTTTGCGGTTTGACCGGCGAGCCGTCTTTCGTGCAGTGCTGCAGACCGAGCTTGACGTACAAAAGGCGCAGGAAGTGCCAGACCTCGGTGGTCGTCGCGACCGTGCTCTTGCGCCCGCCGCGCGACAGGCGCTGCTCGATCGCCACGGTGGGCGGAATGCCGTAGACCGCGTCCACCTCGGGCCGGCCGGCCGGCTGCACGATGCTGCGTGCATAGGCGTTGAGCGACTCCAGGTAGCGCCGCTGGCCCTCGTTGAACAGAATGTCGAAGGCCAGCGTCGACTTGCCCGAGCCCGAGACGCCGGTGACGACGCTGAACTTGCCGCGCGGGATGCTGACGTTGAGCGACTTCAGGTTGTGCTCGCGCGCGTTGACGATGCGGATGTTCTCGTCGGCGGCGCTGCGCGTGCGCACGGGCTTGAGCACGTACTGCAGCGGCGTGCCTTCTTCGACAGCGTGGCCGTCGAAGCCGAGGGCGCGGTCGTAGTCGCGCAGCGCCTTTGCGGTGTGCGACGTGGCGTGGCGCTTCACGTCCTCGGGAGTGCCGGTCGCGACGACGAGGCCGCCAGCGTCGCCGCCTTCGGGGCCGAGGTCGATCAGCCAGTCGCTGGCGCGGATGACGTCGAGGTTGTGCTCGATGACGACGATCGAATGGCCCGCGTCGAGGAGCTTGCGAAACGAGCGCATCAGCTTGGCGATGTCGTCGAAGTGCAGGCCGGTCGTCGGCTCGTCGAACATGAAGAGCGTGCCCTTCTTCGCGAGCGCCTGGCGCGACGCCGACCGGCTCTGCGCCGACTCGGCGAGAAAGCCCGCGAGCTTGAGCCGCTGCGCCTCGCCGCCCGAAAGCGTCGGCACCGGCTGGCCGAGCTTCACGTACTCGAGGCCGACCTCGACGATCGGCTGCAGCAGGCGCACGACCTCGCGGTCGTCGCGAAAGAGCGCGACCGCCTCGGCGACGGTGAGCTCGAGCACGTCGGCGACGCTGAGGCTGCGCGCGACCTCGCCCGGGAGGCGACGCTCGATCTTCACGTCGAGGAGCTCGGCGCGGAAACGCCGGCCGTCGCAGTCGGGGCAGCGCAGGTACACGTCCGAGAGGAACTGCATCTCGACATGCTCGAAGCCCGAGCCGCGGCACGTCGGGCACCGGCCGTTGCCGGCGTTGAAGCTGAACATGCCGGCGCCGTAGCCTCGCTGCACGGCGAGCGGCTCGACGGCGAAGAGCTTGCGTATCTCGTCGAAGGCGCCGACGTAGCTCGCAGGGTTCGAGCGCGCGGTCTTGCCGATCGGGCTCTGGTCGACGAACACCGCTTCGGCGAGCCGGTCGGCGCCGTGCAGCGCGTCGTGCGCGCCGGGCGTCTCGGTCGCCTTGCCGAAGTGGCGCTGCAGCGCGGGGAAGAGCACGTCCTGCATCAGCGTGCTCTTGCCCGAGCCGGAGACGCCGGTGACGGTGACGAGGTGGTGCAGCGGGAACTCGACGGTGACGTTCTTCAGGTTGTGATCGCGCGCGCCTTCGACGATGAGCCGGGGCGTCGACTCGGTGACGAGGCGCTTCAGGCCCATGCCGACGTGCTTCCTCGCGCCGAGGTAGGCGCCGGTGAGCGTGTCGGCGCTCTTGACCTGTTCGGGCGTGCCGTCGAAGACGATCTCGCCGCCGCGCTCGCCCGGGCCCGGGCCCATGTCGATGAGGCGGTCGGCGGCGAGCATCACGGCGGGGTCGTGCTCGACGACGACGAGCGTGTTGCCGGCGTCGCGCAGCCGATGCATCGCCTCGACGATGCGGTTCATGTCGCGCGGATGCAGGCCGATCGACGGCTCGTCGAGGACGAAGAGCGTGTTGACGAGCGAGGTGCCGAGAGCGGTCGTGAGGTTGATGCGCTGCACCTCGCCGCCCGAGAGCGTGCGGCTCTGGCGGTCGAGCGTGAGGTAGCCGATGCCCACGTCGCAAAGATAGCGCAGCCGCGTGCGCACTTCGTCGAGCAGGAGCTTGAGTGCGTCGTCGAGCAGCGTCGACGGCAGCGAGAGGCGATCGAAGAAGGCGCGTATGCGATCGATCGGCACCATCATCAGGTCGTGCACCGTGAGGCCGGGCAGCGCCTCGAGCTGCTCGCGCGACCACTTCGCGCCGACCGGCATGAAGCGCTTCGCCGGCGCGATCACGGCGTCGGCGTCGTCCTTCGAGCCCAGGCGCCACAGCAGCGCCTCGACCTTCAGCCGCGCACCGCCGCAGGTCGGGCACGGCGTGTAGCTGCGGTACTTCGACAAGAGCACGCGGATGTGCATCTTGTAGGCCTTCGACTCCAGGTAGGCGAAGAAGCGCTTGATGCCGTACCACTGGTGGTTCCACTTGCCGGTCCAGTTCGGCGAGCCCTCGATCACCCAGGTCTTCTGCGCTTCGGTGAGCTGCGACCACGGCGTGTCGCGCGGGATGCCGGCCTCGCCGGCGTACTTCATCAGGTCGATCTGCTGCTCGCTCCAGGCCGGCGTCTGGATCGTCTTGATCGCGCCCGAGCGCAGCGTCTTCCTGCTGTCGGGAATGACGAGTCCGAAGTCGACGCCGATGACGCGGCCGAAGCCGCGGCAGGTCTCGCACGCGCCGTACGCGGAGTTGAACGAGAACAGCGCCGGCTGCGGATCGGCGTAGCGCAGGTCGCTGTCGGGACAGTGCAGGCCGGTCGAGAACCGCCACAGCTCGGCATCGCCCTGGGCAGGCACGGCATAGACGTTGACGCGCCCGCCGCCGCGCTTGAGCGAAGTCTCGATCGCCTCGACCGCGCGCACCTTCTCGGTCGACTGAATGCGAAAGCGGTCGGCGACGACGTCGAGCAGCTTCCTCGGCCCGGTCGGCGACGCGACCTCGCGCTCGGCGTGCACGCGCGTGAACCCGCTCGCCGCGAGCCACTGCTCGACCTGCTCGGCGCTGGTGTCAGCGGGCAGCTCGACCGGAAAGGTGAAGACCAGACGCGGCTCGTCCGTGCCTGCCGGCCGCCGGGCCGCCCCAAGGCCGGCAGCGCCCCCCTGGGGGGCAGCGAAAGAAGTGAGCGTGGGGGCCTCAGTTTCACGCGCCCGCGTGCGCTCCATGAGATCGGCGTAGATCGTCTCCGGCGAATCGTGGCGCACGCGCTGCGCCGTCTCCTTGTCGAACAGCTCGGCCGCGCGAGCGAAGAGGAGCTTCAGGTGGTCGTTGAGCTCGGTCATCGTGCCGACCGTCGAGCGCGAGCTGCGCACGGGGTTGGTCTGATCGATGGCGATCGCCGGCGGCACGCCCTCGACCTTGTCGACCGCCGGCCGGTCCATGCGCTCGAGGAACTGGCGTGCGTAGGCGCTGAAGGTCTCGACGTAGCGGCGCTGCCCTTCGGCGTA
>JAYVVB010000019.1:0-13311 GCA_043787455.1 Rhizobacter sp. | reverse complement strand
CGCGCCCAGTGCCCGAGCAGGTGCAGCCCGAATCCCGCGTCGTTGAAGAAGGTCAGGTGCGCGCCCGCATCGCTCAGGCTGACGATGCTGTTCGGATGGTTCAGCATCCTGCCCACCGCCTCCTCTTCGCTGTTCAGCAGCTGCGCGGTGAACACCGTCTGCAGGTCTTCGGCGATCGCCAGGTCGAGCATCGCGTCGAGCGGGTCGCGATCATCGTGCTCCTCACGCGCGATCTCGGCGATCGTGCGCTGCTCGTGGCGGGCGTGCTCGGGCCGCGCGGTCTCGACCACGTGCACCTTTTCCCACTCGTTGTTGAAGAGCCGAAACGTCGTCGGCGTGGCCAGCTCGGCGCGCACGGCGTCGCGAAAGTTTTTGTCGGCGAGCTTCGCCTTCAAGGCCTCGCCGCTCAGGCCGAGCGCCGGCTTCCAGCTGGCGAGCCCTTCCACGGGGTAGGGCGAGGCGAGCGTGAAGTCCATCGTCAGCGGGCAGCACGAGACCTGGCCGAGCAGCCGGTGGCCGCGTGCGTTGGCGGCGGCGATGGCGTCGAGGTCGTCGAACACGGCGCGCGGGTTGGTGCCGTTGTGCAGCAGCGCCGCCACCATCACCGGGCGGCCGGTGTCGGCGGCCAGCGATTCGAGAAACGACATCTTCGTGTGCCCGCCCTTGGTGAGCATGAAGACGCCGCGGCCGCCCTCGGCCATGGCGGCCACCAGCGCGGCCATCTCTTCGTCGCTGGCCAGGCGCGAGGGCATGGGCAGGCCGCCTTCGCCGTTGTGCGCCGGGCTCGTGCTGCTGGCAAAGCCCACGGCGCCGTGGCGCATCGCGTCGCGCACGAGCGCCTGCATCTGTGCGATCTCGTCGGCGGTGGCGGTGCGCTTGGCCGCGTCGGCGCCCATCACCCAGGTGCGCACGGACGAATGGCCGACGTAGGCGGCGACGTTGATCGCGCAGCCCTTCTTCCGCAGCTGGGCCATGTACTCGCCGAAGGTCTCGAAGCCCCAGTCGATGCCGGCGCGGAGCGAATCGAGCGACATGCCTTCGACCTGCGTGAGGTTGCGCATCGTCAGCTCGCGGTCGGCGGGCCGGCATGGCGCGATGGTGAAGCCGCAGTTGCCGATCACCGCCGTCGTCACGCCGAGCGCGGGCGAGGGCCGGAGCGTCGGGTCCCAGGTGATCTGCGCGTCGAAGTGGGTGTGGCTGTCGATGATGCCGGGCATCAAGGCGAGGCCGTCGGCGTCGATGGTCTGCAGGGCCGGTTCGGCGAGATCAATGCGCGACGCGACGCGCGCGATCCGGCCTTCTGCCACGGCCACGTCGGCACGCACCGGGACTGTGCCACTGCCGTCGTAGACGAGGGCATTGCGGATGAGCAGGGTGGTCGTCATAAGGAAGTCGGTTCATGTGGCCTTGAAATTCCCGCTTCCCGCGCGGGAATTTCAAGGGCAGTGGGTCACGCAGTCTTCAGCCGCGGCGCTGCGAAGAGCGATTCCATTTCGCGCCGCACCTTGTAGGCGTCGGTGGAGGTGTCGACCGCCACGTCGGACCACGACAGGCTCTGACCCTTCTTCACCGCGCGCACCACTTTCACGTCGTGGGCGAGGCCGAGCGGCACGCCGCCGAGCCGCATCGAGGTTTCGGCCGGCAGCAGCTTGCCCCACACCGTGTAGCCGCCTTCGCCGTCGAGCACGTCGCCTGGCTTGAGGTCGCGCTTGGCGGTGGCGACCACGTCGGCGTTCCAGCAGGTGGCCACGCCCGTGGCCTCGCCACGCAGCGCCACGCTCGCCACCGACATGCCGACCTCGAGCCCGATCAGGTGCCAGCGCTTGTAGAGCGTGAAGTAGCGCCCGCTCGGGTCCGTGTGGGCGTTGTATTCCTCGAAGCAGTTGCGGATGTACTCGGTCTCGCCCTCGACCGTGACCCACACGCCCATGCGGATGTCGTAGGGGATTTTTCGGCCGTTCGCTTCGAGCGACGAGATCACCTCGACCATGCCCTTTCTTTCGAGCACGCCGCCTTCGCTGACCGGCCGCGTCACGAACGGGATGTCCTCGACGCTCGCCGGCGGATAGAGCAGGCCGTTGCTCGGCACCGTGAGCCCGGTCGCGTTGGCGACGGCGGTCGATTCGATCGAGGGCTTCGAGCCGTCGAGGAAGCTGTTGAACATCTTCGGGTTCAGGCCGCCCCGCTCGGCCTGCTCGGGCGTGAGGCCGTAGTTCGCCCACACCGTCTCGGGCGTCGACTCGCTGAAGTGGGGCAGCCACTTGTGACCGCGGCCGGCGGCCGTCACCGGGAAGCCGCAGGTGCGCGCCCAGTCGACGAGGTCGCAGATGAGAGCCGGCTGGTCGCCGAAGGCGAGCGAGTAGATCACGCCGGCGTCGGCCGCCTTCTTCGCGAGCAGAGGGCCGCAGAAGGCGTCGGCCTCGACCGTGACGTTGACGACGTGCTTCCGGTGCGCGTAGGCCGCGAGGCAGTGCTCGACCGCCGCGATTGGATGGCCGGTGCACTCGACGACGAGGTCGATCGCCGGATGCGCGACCAGCGCCTGCCAGTCCTCGCCGATGTGCGTCGCGCCGCTCGCGACGGCTGCGTCGAGGCTCGCGGCGCGCGTCCGCTCGTCGCCCCAGCCGACGCGTGCGAGATTGCGCCGCGCCGCATCGGGCGACAGGTCGGCGATGCCGACGAGATGCACGCCCGGCGTGCGCGGGATCTGCGCCAGGTACATCGAGCCGAACTTGCCCGCGCCGATAAGACCGATGCGGATCGGCTTGCCGTCGGCCTGGCGCCGTTGGAGTTGGGCGTGGAGGCTCATGTCGTGGCGAACGTCAACTCGTCTGTCGAGGTCTCGAGAGCGCTCGAGGGCATGCCGCTCTTCCACGGCAGCTCGACCGGATAGTCCTTGAGCAGGCAGTCGTCGGGCAGCGTCTCGATCGGCGTGAAGTCGCGGTGGGCGATGTACTCGGGCCGCTTGAAGCGGCGGATGTGGTTGCTGACGGCGCACAGGCTCAGGTACACGCTCACCCGGTTCCACGGCGAGAGGTTCGAGCCCGAGGCGTGCACCAGGCAGCCGTGGAAGAGGATCATCGATCCGGCCGGGCCTCGCGGCGAGACGATGCCGCCGGCCATGCCGCCCGCTCGCTCCACGAGCTGGGTGATGAGGCCGTTGTCGATCGTCCAGAGCGGGTAGCTCGTCGTCGTCAGATCATGTTTGGCTTCGACCACGCCGCGCTTGTGGCTGCCGGGAATGAACATCAGCGGGCCGTTGAACTCGTTGACGTCGTCGAGGAAGATGGCGACGTTCATCGCCCGCTCGGCCGGCATCCTGTCGTCGTTGAGCCAGGTGCCGTAGTCCTGGTGCCATTGCCAGACGTCGCCGTCGAAGGCCTGCTTGCCGTTGATCTTGAACTGGTGCATGTAGAGTTCTTCGCCGATCAGCTCCTGCACCGGATCGACCATGCGGGGATGGCGCGCGAGCTTCGCGAACGGCTCGCTGTAGAGATGCGCGGCGAAGTTCGTGCGCACCGCGTCCTTGCCCTTCTCGCGCACGTTGAAGGCATCGCGACGGCCGTAGAGCGCGGGCACGGCGTCGTTGAGGGTGCGCGTCTCCTCGGGCGTGAAGCGGCCGGGGAAGAACAGGTAGCCGTCGCGGTCGAACTGTTCGCGTTGCGCTGCGGTAAGTTTCATGAGTGGCCTTTCCGTTTGGCGGGAGGTGGGGCGATGAGAACGTCGGCGAGGCGCGCTTGCAGGTTGGCGCTGGCCTGTCGGCCGTGGTGATCTATGAGGCGGGCGGCGCGATCGGCGTCGCCCCGGGCGATGGCGCAGGCGATCGCCTCGTGCTCGTCCCACAGGGCCTCGCGCTGGCGCGACTGCTGCAGCACCGCGCCCATGACGCGGCGCAGGTGCACCCAGTGCGTCGCCGCGCTGGCCGCGACGAGCGGGTTGCCGGACGCGCCGTAGACGGCGTTGTGGAAGGCGATGTCGGCCTCGATCATCGCGGCGACATCGCGGCCGCGCGCGGCACGCCGGCCGGTCTGCACGAGCCTGGGATCGAGGACGGCGCGGCGCTCGGCCGCGAGGCGCGCCGCGAGCGCGTCGAGCGCGCCGCGCACCTCGTAGACCTGCGCGATCCAGGCCGCGTCGAGCGGCGCGACGAGGAGGCCACGTCCGGGCGCGTCGAGAACGAGGCCGTCTTTCTTCAACAGGCGCAGCGCCTGCAGCACCGGCTGTCGCGAGACGGCGAGATCGGCGGCGATCGTTTCCTGTGTGAGGCGCGCGCCGGGCGCGAGCGAGCCGTCGCTGATCGCGTCGAGCAAGGCGCGGTAGACCTGCTCGACGAGATCGGGCGAAGGCTGCAGCTTGACGAGGTGGGCGGTCACGAGGGCAGTCCGGAACTCTGTATACAGAATACCAAACGCCTCAGCGCCCCCGCTACGGGGTCTTCCCGATGCCGAACAGCCCCGCGCAGGCCGAGAAGGTCACGAAGGCGAGCACGGTCGACGCCAGGATGATTCGCGCGATGCGCCCGTTGTCGGCGCCATAGCGCTCGGCCAGGAGCGACGCGTTGCTGGCGCTCGGCAACGCCGCGGTCAGCGTCAGCACCATCAGGCCAAACGGCGACACCGGGGCGCCGAGCGCGCGCGCGACAAGGCCGGTCGCGAACACCAGCGCAGGATGGGCGACGAGCTTGATCAGCGCCACCGGCAGGTAGCGCCCGACGGGCGTTCGCGTGTGCGCGTGCCGGCCCGCGCGCCAGAGCACGGCGCCGATCGTGAAGAGCGCCACCGGCGTCGCCGAGTCGCCGAGCATGCGCACGATCTGCGCGACCGGCCCCGGCAGCTCGCGCCGCGCGAGCGCGAAGCCGGCGCCGATCACGATCGCCCAGGGTAGCGGATTGGTGAGCGCGCCGCGCAGCGCGAGCATCGCGCCGCGGGCCGCGGACCGCTCGTTCGTACCGGCGCCGCGCCCGGCCTGCACCTGCGCGAGCGCGAGACAGAGCGTGCTGGTGACGACGAGGTCGACGACGATCGCGCCGATCACCGGTCCTGCGGCGGCGTCGCCGAGCAGCGCGACGAGGAGTGGCACGCCCATGAAGCCGGCGTTCGGGAACGCGCCGACCAGCGCGCCGAAGGCCGCGTCGCGCAGGTCGACGCCGTCGCGCCCGCTCCGTCCGCGCCAGGTCAGCGCGACGGTGGCGAAGACGACAACCAGCGCGGACGCGAGATAGATGCCGAGCAACGCCGGATCGGCGAGCCGCGCTAGCGGCAGGCTCGAGCCGAACCGGAACAGCATGCACGGCAGGGCGAAGAAGAGCACGTAGGCGTTGAGGCCGGGGATCGCGCTTTCCGGCAGCGCGTGCCAGCGCGCCGCCAGCCAGCCGAGCAGGACGAGCGCGAAGAACGGCACCGTGACGGCGAAGACGGCCTGCATCGGTCGAGTATGGCAAGAGCCGCCGCGCGCCCTCGGCAGCGCAAGCCCGCACCGCCCTGTGCGCATGCGGCGTCGCTTAAGCTAGGCGACTTTTCCGAGGAGAGAGGGTTCATGTCAGCGTCCAACCCCGGCTTCTTGCGCCGGTTCTTCCGCGGCCTTTGGCGCGTGCTCGACGTCAGCCGGCGCGTCGTGCTGAACCTCGTCTTCCTGCTGATCGTCGTCGTGATCGTCGGCGGCCTGATCCGGAGCGGCACGCCGGCGATCGCCGACAAGACGGCGCTCGTCCTGCGCCTCGACGGCTCGATCGGCGAGCAGAAGAGCGGCAGCCTGCGCTCGACCGCGCTAGACCAGGTGCGCGGCGAGGCGGTGCAGAAGATCCAGTTGCGCGACATCGTCGCCGTGCTCGACGCGGCCGCGGCCGATCCGAAGATCGCCAGCCTCGTCGTCGTCCTCGACGAGATGCGGCCGACGGGCTTCTCGACGCTGCGCGAGGTCGCTGCGGCGATCGACCGCTTCAAGGCCGGCGGCAAGAAGGTCGTCGCCTGGGGCTCGTCGTACGACCAGCGCCAGTACTACATCGCTGCGCACGCCGACGAGGTCTATCTGCACCCGCAGGGCATGGTCTACATCGCCGGCTTCGGGAGCCTGCGCAACTACTACAAGGACGCGCTCGACAAGCTCGGCGTCACCGTCAACGTGATGCGCGTCGGCACCTTCAAGAGCGCAGTCGAGCCGTTCATCGCCAACGGGCCGTCGGCGCCGGCGCTCGAGGCCGATCGCTTCCTCTACGGCAGCCTCTGGCAGACCTACACCGACGCGGTCGAGAAGGAGCGCAAGCTCGCCGCGGGATCGATCGCGCGCGGCGTCGACGAAGCGCCGGCCCGACTCGCGGCCGCGGGCGGCGACGCGGCGAAGATGGCGCTGAACGAGAAGCTCGTCGACGCACTGAAGACGCGCGACGAGCTGAGGAAGCTCATGATCGAGCGCGGCGCCAAGGACGACGACGACATCGAGACCTTCCGCCAGATCTCGTTCGACGATTACCTCGGCCGCGTCAAGCAGCCGCTCACCGGCGACGCGATCGGCGTCGTCGTCGCCGAGGGCGAGATCGTCGACGGGCAGGCGCCGGCGGGCACGGTCGGCGGCGTCTCGACGGCCGAGTTGATCCGGCGCGCCCGCGAGAACAAGGACGTGAAGGCGCTAGTCCTGCGCGTCGACTCGCCCGGCGGAAGCGTCTTCGGCTCGGAGCTCGTGCGACGCGAGCTCGAGCTCACGCGAGCCGCGAACAAGCCGGTAGTGGTTTCGATGGGCAACGTCGCCGCGTCGGGCGGCTACTGGATCTCGACCGCGTCCGACGAGATCGTCGCCGACGCGGCGACGATCACCGGATCGATCGGTGTCTTCGCGCTTCTGCCCACCGCCGACCAGACGCTCGCCAAGCTCGGCGTCCATCCCGCCGGCGTCGGCACGACGTGGCTGCGCAACGCCGACGATCCGCGCCTGCCGCTCGATCCTCGTCTTGCCGATCTCGTGCAGAAGAGCGTCGACCACACCTACCTCGACTTCACGACCAAGGTCGCGGCGGCACGCAAGAGCACGCCGGCCAAGATCGACGCCATCGCCCAGGGGCGCGTGTGGACCGGCACGCAGGCGAAGGAGCGCGGCCTCGTCGACACCGTCGGCCTTTTCGCAGACGCGGTGCGCTCCGCGGCGACGCGGGCCAAGCTCGGCGACAAGCCGCGCCTGATCTACATCGAACGCGAGCCGGGCAAGTTCGCCCAGATCGTCGCGATGCTCAACAACGAGGTGTCGGCACTGATCGGCGCGCAGATCGACGCAAGGGTCGGCGCGGCGTTCGGCGTCGCGCCGTCGCTGGTGAAGGACGCGAGCCGCGAGCTCGGCTGGGTGGCCGAGATCGCCGAGCATCGCAAGCCCTTCGCGGCGATCGTCCACTGCCTTTGCGGCGACCCGCGCTGAGCGCCGACCGGTCGCCGCCGGCGACCTTGAATCCGGCCCAGCTCGAAGCCGTCCATCACTTGTCCGGCCCCTGCCTCGTCCTCGCCGGCGCGGGCTCCGGGAAGACGCGGGTCATCGTCCACAAGATCGCGCGCCTGCTCGACGCCGGCCACGCGCCGGCGCAGATCGCTGCGATCACGTTCACCAACAAGGCCGCGGCCGCGATGCGCCAGCGCGCGCGCGCGCTCGTCGGCGGCAAGGCGGCCGGGCGGCTCGCGATCAGCACCTTTCACTCGCTCGGCGTGCGCATGCTGCGCGAACACGGCGAGCGCGTCGGCCTGAAGCCCAACTTCAGCATCCTCGACAGCGACGACGTCCTCGGCGTGCTGAAGGACGCCGGCGGCACGACCGACAACGCCCTTGCACGGCGCTGGCAGTGGGCGATCGGCGCGTGGAAGAACCGTGGCCTGACGTCGGACGGCGCCGAGGCGGACGCGCTCTCCGGCGAGGGCGCCGAGGGCGGATCGCGCGAGGACGCGCTCGTCGCCGCGCGCGTGATGAAGCGCTACGAGGAACGGCTCGCCGCCTACCAGGCCGCCGACTTCGACGATCTCGTGGTCCTGCCGATGAAGCTGCTGGAGCGCGACACCGAGGTCCGCGACGCGTGGCGCGAGCGCCTCTGCTACATCCTCGTCGACGAGTACCAGGACACCAACGGCGTCCAGTACGAGCTCTTGAAGCTCCTCGCCAGCGAGCGCGGCGCCTTCACCGCCGTCGGCGACGACGACCAGAGCATCTACGGCTGGCGCGGCGCGACCATCGACAACCTGCGCCGGCTGCCGGTGGACTACCCGAAGCTGAGAGTCATCGCCCTCGAGCAGAACTACCGCTCGACCGGCAGCATCCTCGCCGCGGCGAACGCGGTGATCGGCCACAACCCGAAGCTCTTCGAGAAGAAGCTCTGGAGCGATTTGGGCGCCGGTGAACCGGTCGCGATCGTCGAGTGCGACGACGAGGCGCACGAGGCCGATCGCGTCGTCTCGCGGATCGAGGCATTGCGCTCGTCCGGCGCCTCGTCCAAGGACATCGCCGTGCTCTATCGCGCCAACCACCAGGCGCGCGTCTTCGAGCAGGCGCTGCGCAAGGCTGCGATTCCGTACAAGGTCTCGGGTGGCCAGAGTTTCTTCGATCGCGCCGAGATCCGCGACCTCTGCGCCTGGTTGCGCCTGATCGTCAATCCCGACGACGACCCGGCGTTCCTGCGCGCAGTGACGAGCCCGAAGCGCGGCATCGGCCACCAGACGCTGGCCGCGCTCGGCACGTTCGCGTCGCGCTGGAAGGCCAGCCTCTTCGAGGCGCTCTTCGCTGAGTCGCTGGTCGAGTCGCTGTCGAGTCGCGCCGTCGCCGGCCTGCACGAGTTCGGCCGCTGCGTGAACGATCTCCAGGAGCGCGCCGGCGCGACCACCGGCGCCGACGACGCGAAGGCCCTGCTTCTCGGCTGGCTCAAGGACATCGGCTACGAGGAACACCTGCACGACGGCGAGGATTCGCCGCCACTCGCCGCCGCGCGCTGGAACAACGTGCTCGAGTTCATCGACTGGATGGCGCGCCGCTGCGGCGGCAAGGGATCGGTCGCGACCGGCGATGAGGAGCCGGCGACAACCGTGCTCGCCGTCGCGCAGACGATCTCGGTGATCATCAGCCTGGCCGAGCGCGGCGACGATCAGGACGTGGTCACGCTCTCGACCCTGCACGCCGCCAAGGGCCTCGAGTGGCCGCACGTCGTGCTCGCCAGCGTCAACGAAGGCCTCCTGCCGTTCGCGAACGACGACGAGGCCGGCGCGGCGGCGCGTCTCGAGGAAGAGCGACGGCTGATGTATGTCGGCATCACCCGCGCGCGCGCGACGCTCGCCGTCGGCGTGCTCAGGCGCCGGAAACGCGGCCGCCAGATGCAGGCGGCGCTGCCGAGCCGCTTCATCGCCGAGATGAAGCTGCACGAGGCCAAGCAGGTCGAGGATCCGCGCGCGCGGCTGAAGGCCTTGCGTGCCGCCGCGGCTGAGCGTGCCAACGCTGCGCACGCGGCCGACCCGAAGGTCGGCCGTGACGATCACATGCCCTTGAAGAGCCCGGCGTAGCTGCGGCTCACCTCGAGCTTCTCGGGGTGGCCACGCACCGCGACGAGCTGGCGTCCGCGCAGGTCGCGCGTGACGCCGGCGATCATCCGCGTGTTGACGAGCGCCCTGCGGTGTATCTGCCAGAACGCCTCGGCGTCGAGCTCGTCGACGAGCTCCTTGATCGGCTTTCGGATCAGCGCCTCGAGGGTCGCCGTCTGCACCCGCGTGTACTTCTCGTCGGAGACGAAGAAGAGCACGTCCTCGACCGGGATCATCTGGATCGCCGCGCCCACGGTCGCCTGGATCCACTTCAGCGTCGGCGCCGCGCCCGGGTTCATCTTGGTCGCGAGCCGCTGCAGCAGCTGCTGCATGCCGGTCGCGTCGGGCGATTCGTCCTTGCCGCGATCGGCGAGGCGCTTCCTGATCCGGTCGACGGTGAGCTGCAGCCGCTGCCGTTCCGCGGGCTTCAGGACATAGTCGACCACGCCCTGCTCGAAGGCCTCGATCGCGTACTGGTCGTAGGCGGTAATGAAGACGATCTCGCAGCCGTGCCAGGGCTTGCCCTGCGCGGCAGGCGCATCGTCGTCGCCGTCCTCGTCGACCGGCAGCTGGGCGATCGCGCGTGCGGCCTCGATGCCGGTCATGCCGGGCATGCGGATGTCGAGAAAGACGATGTCGGGATGCTTCGATTCCGTCAGCGCGACGGCCTCGGCGCCGTTCTTCGCCTCGGCGACGATCTCGAGCTCGGGCCAGACCTCGGCCAGCCGCGCGCGCAGCTGCTCGCGCAGCAGCCGCTCATCGTCGGCGATGAGCGCAGTCGTCATGAACGCGCGGCCACCGGTGCCGGCCGGATGCGCACGAGGCGCCAGAGGAGCCAGACGACGAGCGCGAAGGGCGACGCAACCAGCGCCAGCGTGCCGAGCGTGACGACGAGGCCGAATGCCAGGCCGATGGCGCCGAGTCCCAGCCCGAAGACGGCTGACGCGATCGCGGCGACGAGCGCAAAGACGCCGACGGCGACGCAGAACACGAAGAAGGCCACCGCGTGCGTGCCGGTGAGGTCGGCGAGCGAGAAGGTCTCGCCGTCGATCGTGATCGAAGTGAGAGCCAGCGGCAGCATCGTCCAGGCCGCCACCATCAGTGCGGCGACGACGAGGGTGAGGACCAGCAGCAGGATCCCCAGGGAGCGTTTCCAGGACAGACTCATGCGTTGGCTCCTTCGCGCAGTTGCGCCTGGTAGGGCACGGTCAGCGTGACGATCGTTCCGCTCGGCCGATTGTCGGCGACGACCATCGACGCCTTGTCCCCGTAGAGCAGCTTCAGCCGCTCGCGGATGTTGGCCAGGCCGATGCCGGTGCCGGCGGTGTCGGCCTTGCCGAAGCCGAGCCCCGTGTCGGCGACGGTCAGGGCCAGCCGGCCATGCACGATCTCGGCCGAGACGACGAGCGCCCCGCCTTCGGCCTTGGGCTCGAGGCCGTGCTTGATCGCGTTCTCGACCAGCGACTGGATCATCATCGGCGGGAACTCGGCCGAGAGCAGGCCGTCGGGCACGCGGACGCTCGCCTGCAGCCGGTCTTCCATGCGCACTTTCAGGATCTCGAGGTAGGGCCGGATCACCGCCATCTCGCGGCCGAGCGTCTGCGCGTTCGGGTTCGATTCGCGCATCGACGGCATCGAGGCGCGCAGCAGCGCGATCAGGTTCTTCTGCATCGTGCTTGCGCGCGGCGGGTCGGTCTCGATGAGATGGTCGATCGACGCCAGCGTGTTGAAGAGGAAGTGCGGCTCGACCTGGGCCTGCATCGCCGCCATCCGCGCCTCGACGACCTGGCGCTTGAGCTGCTCGGACTCCGCCGTCTCGGTCGCGACCGCAGCTTTGACCTCGGCCTGGATCGTGCCCTTGTAGGTGAACTTGAGGATCGCCGAAGCGACGATCCAGAGGAAGGCGATGTCGGTGAAAGAGTCACCGATGCGTGTGGCGCGGACGCGGCGCACGGCCCTGTCGCTCGAGATCGCGACGGCCTCCTCCGCGGCTTCCGCGGCGCCTTCCTTGGCGGCCTGCCTCCCCTCGCGGATCGCTTCGACGATCGCCTCCTTGGCCTCCTTCACCGCTTCGCGCACCTCGTCGCTGTCCGCGTTCGGCGGCAGCCTGATCTCGACGCCGACATCACCGGCGGCTCGCTTCGCCGCGGCGGCGGCACTGGCGGCGGCAACACCGGCCGATGCCGCGCTCGCGCCCGCCGAGGCCGCGGCCTCGGCGGCGCTCGCCGCGCGTCGGGCCGGCATGATGCGCACGCCGTCCTCGTCGATCGAGATCGTCATGTCGCGGCCCTGCGAGCCCTTCGGCTCGATGTGGATCCCGGGCTCGCGATCGCCCCGGTTCGGGCGCACCGACGGGACTGGCGGGACCGGCGGCAGCGACATGCGGCTGTGGGCGCTCGACCAGTCCTGGCCGATCGGGATGTTGAAGGGTGGCAGATGAGCGAGGACGGACGCGCAGATCAGGAGCAGGACCGCGAGCAGGAAGAACAGCTTCCACGAGATCGACACGAGCCAGTTGCCATAGCTGTGGAACAGGCGCACGGCGCCGCTCGAGAAGCGGTGCCACGCGCTCTGCGGAGCGGCGGCGGGCGAAGGATTCGAAGCGGACATGGAGTGCACGTGGAGACCGTTTCAAGCGACTGTACGGGCGCGATCGACCCGGGCCAACGGCGGTGTGACAGACCGGCGACCCGGGCCGACAAGCCGCACGCCGAGGCGACCGGAGGCAGCCGACGGACCCTGGGGCACACTCGACGCGAAGGAAACAAAGCCCGCATGTCGTCACGCCGGAAGATGCAACACGCCCTCGTTCTGGTCGCCGCCAGCGCGTCTCTCCAAGGCCATGCAGCCGAGCCGCCTGCCGGGGCGGCGAACGCGCCGCGCCTGCCCGCCGCGCTCGAGGCCTGCGCGCAGACTCGGAGTGATGCCGAGCGGCTCGCGTGCTACGACCGGATCGTCGCGCCGCAGGTCCGCGGTGCGGCCGAGGCCTCGGCCGCCGCGGCGAGCACGCCCGCGACGGCCGCCGAAGCCAACGCCGCCCGACCGCGGCCGATCGCGAGCGCCGAAGGGTCCTACCTCGACGAGTTCTGGGAGCTCACGTCCGAGCGCAAGCGCGGCAGCTTCAACTTCACCGGCTATCGGCCGAACTATTTCTTTCCGGTGCACGTGTCGAGCGGCCTGAACCGCATCCCGGAAACGCCCGCGGCTGGTCACGCCGGCACGCTGCCCCACTATCGCCAGCTCGAAGCCAAGCTGCAGATCTCGGTGCGCACCAAGCTCGCCGAAGGCCTGCTGCTGCCGGGCGCCGATCTCTGGTTCGCGTATTCGCAGCAGTCGCTCTGGCAGATCTACAGCGGCGGCATCTCGCGGCCGTTCCGCGCCACCGACCACGAGCCCGAGCTGATCTATATCGTGCCGGTGCCCTTCGATCTGCCGCTCGGCTTCAAGGCGAAGATGGCGGGTGTCGGCCTGGCGCACCAGTCGAACGGCCAGGCGCTGCCGTTCTCGCGCAGCTGGAACCGGATGTACGCGCTCGGCGCCGTCGAGAACGGCGACGTCGCCCTCACGGCGCACTACAACTGGCGCATCCACGAGAGCGACGGCCAGGACGACAACCCCGACTTCACGAAGTACCGCGGCCGCACCGAGCTGCTCGCGCTCTGGAGCCCGGGTTTCTACACGCTGGGCGCGCTGGTGAAGACGAACTTCGACAGCCGCGGCTCGCTCCAGCTCGACCTCACGATGCCGGTACGGCGCCAGGACCCCAAGGGCCTGCGCT
>JAYVVB010000018.1:0-5954 GCA_043787455.1 Rhizobacter sp. | reverse complement strand
GACCTTGGCACGATGTCGCTCGACGACTTCACCGCGAAGCTCGCCGCCGACGTCGCCCAGAAAGCGTGAGAGCACTCGGCCCGATCCGACATTCGGGCCACGGGGCGCGCTTCTTGTTTTTGTGGGCCCCGCTGCCTTGGCGCCCTTTGAAAGGCATTCGACATCGCTACTTTCGCTGACCGCCGTCAACCCAACGCCGAGCGCAAGCACCGGCTCAACCGGGAAATCCTCGCACCTGAAGTCCGCTTGAACGGACCCGAGAACGAACCTCTGGGCATCGTCCCGATCGCCGAAGCGCTGCGCCTTGCCGGCGAGCAGGACGTCGATCTCGTCGAGATCGTGGCCCAGGCCGATCCGCCGGTCTGCCGGCTGATGGACTACGGCAAGTTCAAGTACCAGGAGCAGAAGCGCGCGGCCGAAGCGAAGGCGAAGCAGAAGGTCATCGAGGTCAAGGAAGTCAAGTTCCGCCCGGGCACCGACGAGGGCGACTACACGATCAAGATGAGGAACCTGCGCCGCTTCATCGAGGAAGACGGCGACAAGGGCAAGGTGACGCTGCGCTACCGCGGCCGCGAGATCACGCACCAGGACATCGGCATGCGCCTGCTGGAGCGGATCCGCGACGAGCTGGCGGACGTGTCGGTCGTCGAGCACATGCCCAAGCTCGAGGGCCGGCAGATGATCATGGTCCTGGCACCGAAGCGGAAGTAGATCGAAGGACACGAGAGAGCAGTACCGATCGAGCGCAAGTCGCTCGATCGACAGAAGCAGCTGCAGGCTTGCAAGACGGCGGGAACCCCCGGCGGCGCCTGGCAGCGGCATACGAAGAAGGAGCAGTCATGCCCAAGATGAAAACGAAAAAGAGCGCCGCGAAGCGCTTCCGGGTTCGCCCGGGAGGCACCGTCAAGCGCGGCCAGGCGTTCAAGCGTCACATCCTGACGAAGAAGTCGACGAAGACCAAACGCCACCTGCGCGGCACCCTGACGGTCGACAAGACCAACATGGGCCACATGGCGCAGATGCTGCCGTTCGCCGGTCTCTGACCGGTCGTCGATTTCGTAATTTCCGAAGGAGAAAACCATGCCTCGCGTCAAACGCGGCGTCACTGCACGTGCCCGCCACAAGAAAGTTCTCGCCCTCGCTAAGGGCTTCCGCGGCCGCCGAAAGAATGTCTTTCGCATCGCCAAGGAAGCGGTCATGCGCGCCGGGCAATACGCTTATCGCGACCGTCGTACCAAGAAGCGCGTCTTCCGTCAGCTCTGGATCGCCCGCATCAACGCGGCGACCCGCGGCCTCGGCGTCACGTACAGCAAGTTCATGGCCGGCTTGAAGAAGGCCCAGATCGACCTCGACCGCAAGGTCCTGGCCGACATGGCCGTTCACGACCCGGCCGCTTTCAGCGCCGTCGTCGAGAAGGTGCGTCCGCACCTGTCCTGAAGCTGCTCCTTGCTCGCGCCGCGAGGCGCGGGCCGGGGGTCGACCGGCACGCAGTCGCCGGGACACCGTCGCCCCAACATGTCCGATCTGCAACCGGTGGTCGAGAGCGCTCTGGCGGAGTTCGCACGAGCGACGACGTCTGCCGAGCTCGAGGATGCAAAGGCGCGCTATCTCGGAAAGAGCGGCGTCGTCACGGCGCAGCTGAAGGCGCTCGGCGCCTTGTCGGCGGAGGACAAGAAGACGCGCGGCGCCGAGATCAATGCGGTCAAGCAGGCGATCGACGCTGCGCTCGTCGCGCGCCGCTCGACCATGGCCGAAGCGCAGCTCGAGCAACAGCTCACGGCGCAATCGCTCGACGTAACGCTGCCTGGCAGGTCGCGCGGCAAGGGCGGGCTGCATCCCGTCAGCCGCGCCCTGGAGCGGATCGAGAAGATCTTCGCCTCGCTCGGCTTCGAGGTCGCCGACGGCCCCGAGATCGAGACCGACTGGTACAGCTTCACCGCGCTGAACAATCCGGACAACCATCCGGCGCGCTCGATGCAGGACACGTTCTACGTCGACGTGAAGGACGCCGAAGGCCGCTTCCTCAACCTGAGGCCGCATACCTCGCCGATGCAGATCCGCCATGCGCAGGCGCACGCGAAGAAGCATGCCGGCGCCGCGAAGATGCCCGATGTGCGCGTGATCGCTCCGGGCCGCACCTTTCGCGTCGACAACGACGCCACACATTCGCCGATGTTCCACCAGGTCGAAGGACTCTGGCTCGGCGAGGACGTAAGCTTTCGCGACCTGAAGGCCGTCTACCTCGACTTCATGGAGGCGTTCTTCGAGACGAGCGAGCTGAAGCTGCGCTTTCGCCCGAGCTACTTCCCTTTCACCGAGCCGAGCGCCGAGATCGACCTCATGTTCGAGGCCGGCCCGCTCGCCGGCCGTTGGCTCGAGGTCTCGGGGTCGGGTCAGGTGCACCCGCAAGTCGTGCGCAACATGGGCTTCGACCCGGAGAAGGTGATTGGCTTCGCGTTCGGCTCCGGCATCGATCGCCTGGCGATGCTGCGCTACGGCATCGACGACTTGCGCCTCTTCTTCGACGGCGACCTGCGCTTCCTGCGCCAGTTCGCCTGACACCGCACGGCCGCCATGCAATTTCCCGAGTCCTGGTTGCGCGAGTTCTGCGATCCGCCGATCGACACGGCCGAGCTCGCCGAGCGACTGACCATGAGCGGACTCGAGGTCGAGTCGTTGCGACCGGTCGCGCCGCCGTTTCGCGGCGTGGTCGTCGCCAAGGTGCTGTCGGTCGAGCCCCATCCCGACGCCGATCGCTTGCGCGTCTGCCGGGTCGACATCGGCGCAGCCGAACCGCTCGGCATCGTCTGCGGCGCGCCCAACGTGCGCGCCGGCATGAAGACGCCGTGCGCGCTCGTCGGCGCCGAGCTGCCGCCGGCAAAGGAGGGCAGCGACGAGCCGTTCCGGATCCAGATCGGCAAGATCCGCGGCGTCGAGAGTCGCGGCATGCTCTGCTCGGCGCGGGAGCTGAAGCTCTCCGATGATCACGGCGGCCTGCTCGTCCTCGACGACGACGCGCCCGTCGGTGTCGACGTGCGCAAGCACCTGCTGCTCGACGACACGATCTTCACGCTCAAGCTCACCCCCAATCTCGGTCATGGCCTGAGCGTCTTCGGTGTCGCGCGCGAGCTCGCGGCGATCACGGGCGCGTCGCTGAAGGCGCCGTCGTTCCCGCCGGTGCCGAGCGACATTGCCGCGATCTTGCCGGTCCGGATCGAAGCTCCTGACCTGTGCGGGCGCTTCTCCGGCCGCATCGTCAGGAACGTCGACCCGCGTGCGACGACGCCGCGCTGGATGGCCGAGCGCCTGGCGCGCTGCGGGCAGCGCACCGTGGCGCCGCTCGTCGACATCTCGAACTACGTGATGTTCGAGCTCGGCCGTCCGTCGCACATCTTCGATCTCGACAAGATCGACGGCGGCCTCACCGTGCGCTGGGGGCGTGCGGGCGAGTCGCTCGAACTGCTCAACGGCAACACGGTCCAGCTCGATGCGACCGTCGGTGTCATCGCCGACGACAGCCGCGTCGAGTCGCTCGCGGGCATCATGGGCGGCGCCGCGACGGCGGTGTCGGACGCCACGCGCAACGTCTACGTCGAAGCCGCATTCTGGTGGCCCGAGGCCGTCGCCGGGCGCTCGCGCCGCTATCACTTCGCCACCGACGCCGGCCATCGCTTCGAGCGCGGCGTCGATCCGGCGTCGACCGTCGCGCACCTCGAGCGCCTCACTTCACTCATCGTGCAGGTCTGCGGCGGTAGCGACACACGCTGCGGCGCGATCGATGATCACGTCGTCGCGCTGCCCGAGGCGCGCGCCGTCGTGCTTCGCGTCGCCCGCGCGGCGAAGGTAATCGGCCTGCCGATCACCCAGGCCCAATGCGAGACCGTGATGACGCGCCTCGGCTTCGCCTGGACCGCGCGCGACGGCGAGATCGAGGTCGTTCCGCCGAGCTGGCGCTTCGATCTGCGCCTTGAAGAGGACCTGATCGAGGAAGTGATCCGGCTCATCGGCTACGAGGCCTTGCCTGCGCAGCCCGCACGCGGATCGCTGGTGCCCGTCGTCGAGAGCGAGAGCCGTCGCGAGGCCATTGCCTTGCGCCACGAGATGGCCGATCTGGGCTGGCAGGAGACGATCAGCTTCAGCTTCGTCGACGCTCGATGGGAGCGCGATTTTGCCGGCAACTCGGATCCGGTGCGCGTCGTCAATCCGATTGTCGACACGAGCTCGGTCATGCGCACGAGCCTGCTCGGCGGGCTCGTCGAGGTGCTGCGCGTCAACCTCGCGCGCAAGACCTCCCGCGTGTTCGTGTTCGAGCTCGGCAAGGTGTTCCTGCGCGATCCCGGCGTGGCGGACGGGCCGCTCACAGTCGCCGGACTGAGCCAGCCGCTTCGACTCGGCGGGCTTGCTTACGGCCCGGTCGCGCCGCAGCAGTGGGGCGTCCCGGAGAGGTCGGTCGACTTCTTCGACGTGAAGGGCGATCTTGAGACCTTGCTCGCGCCGCTCAGCGCGCGCTTCGTGCCGTCTACTCATCCGGCGCTGCATCCGGGGAGGAACGCCTCGATCGAGATCGACGGGGCGCAGGTCGGCGTCCTGGGCGAGCTGCACCCGCGCTGGCGCCAGACCTACGAGCTGCCGGCGACGGCGATCGTGTTCGAGATCGATGCGCAAGCGCTGATGCGGCGTCGCCTGCCGGTCTTCGCGCCGCTCGCCAAGCAGCAGTCGGCCTGGCGCGACATCGCCGTCGTCGCTCGCCGCGACGTGTCGTACGCTGCGCTGATGGAGGCGATCGAGGGCGGTGCCGAAGGGCTCGTCCGCAGCGCGACCCTGTTCGACATCTACGAGCCCAAAGCGCCGGTCACGGGCATGGCCGAAGGCGAGCGCAGTCTCGCCGTTCGGCTCGAGCTGCGCGACGACAGCCGCACGCTCACCGACGAGCACATCGAACGCGCCGTCGCGAGCGTTCTCGCCCAGCTCGACGCGCGGCTCGGCGTGCACCTCAGAAAGCAGTAGGGCGATCCTGCATGGCTCGAAGCGACACGCCCCCGGACCGCGTCCTAATGCCGACGCTGGTCACGCCGACGCTCACCAAGGCCGGGCTCGCCGAGCTCCTGTTCGAACGCCTCGGCCTCAACAAGCGCGAATCGAAGGACATGGTCGAAGCCTTCTTCGACCTCATCTACGCCACGCTCCTGTCGGGCGACGATGTCAAGATGTCGGGCTTCGGCAACTTCAACATCCGGCGCAAGGCACCGCGCCCCGGGCGTAATCCGCGCACCGGCGAGGCGATCCCGATCAAGGCCCGCCATGTCGTGACTTTTCACGCGAGCCACAAATTGAAGGGAGTCGTGCAGGGCGACACGCCGGCCGTCGACGAGTTCGAGTAAAGTCTAGGTTTATCTCCTGATCCTGTTGATTTTCATGGAGAAAACGCTCCCAGCGATACCCGCCAAGCGCTATTTCACGATCGGTGAAGTCAGCGAGCTCTGCGGTGTCAAGCCTTACGTGCTGCGCTACTGGGAGCAGGAATTCACGCAGCTCAAGCCGATGAAACGGCGCGGCAACCGCCGTTATTACCAGCACCACGAGGTGCTTCTCATCCGCCGAATCCGCGGGCTGCTTTACGAGCAAGGATTCACGATCAGCGGTGCTAGGAACCGGCTGATCGATTCGGCGTCGACCCGTTCGGGATCGTCCGCGCGAAGTGCGCCCGAGATCCGGACGTCGAACGACGGCACCTCCGGGGCCGATCACGATGCGAGTGGAGGCGAATCGTCGGACGCGCCTTTGGCGTGCGGCGAATCGTCGACGCTGTCGGCGGCCCAGGTGCGACAGGAGCTCATCTCGATTCGCGGCTTGCTGGGCCCTTGATCCGGGTCGCTGCCTATAATCCGGATTCTTCGGGGCGTAGCGCAGCCTGGTAGCGCACTTGCATGGGGTGCAAGGGGTCGCGAGTTCGA
>JAYVVB010000017.1:0-4137 GCA_043787455.1 Rhizobacter sp. | reverse complement strand
TGTTCTATTTCATCTTCATGATCCCGTTGCCCGGGATCATCGTCGACGCTGTGACCGGCCCGCTCAAGCGCTGGATCTCGGTGATCGTCGTCGAGATGCTCTACGCCGTTGGCTACCCGATCTCGCGCAACGGCGTGATCCTCGAGATCGGCCAGTACCAGATGCTCGTCGCCGACGCATGCTCGGGCCTGCATTCGATGTACAGCCTGTCGGCGCTCGGCACGCTTTTCATGTTCATCATGGATCGCAAGAGCCGCGTGCACAACGCGATCATGCTCGTCAGCATCCTGCCGATCGCGTTCATCGCCAACATCGTTCGCGTCATCGTGCTGGTCCTCATCACCTATCACTTCGGCGACGAGGCGGGGCAAGGATTCCTCCACGGCGCGGCCGGGATGGTGCTGATGCTGGTGGCGCTGCTTGCCTTCTTCTCGCTCGACACGCTGCTCGCTCGGGTGCTTTCGAAGCGGGCTGCGCGCGGCTCGGACCCCGCGACGGCCTACGGCCCGTCGACTTGAACCGAGTTCGGGCGACGTCCCGCGCGCTCGCCTGACGGGTCCTTCGACGGCATGTTCTCGCTCGGTCTGAAGGCGACGATTCGCTCGCTGTTCGACCCCTTCCACGCCACCAGGCACCGCGAGCCCTGGATGCCGCATTGGCATCGGGATCCCAGAGTCGACGTCGACCGCGCGGCATTTGCCGAGCAGCTGCTCAGGATCGAGCGGCGCCCGGGCTTTGCCGAACGAAGCAAGGGGGAGCCGGATCGCCGCGCCGCCACCTTGGCCCTCACCAAGGACATCGCCGAAGCCCTCGCCCGGGAAGACGTGCCGCGCGTCCTCTCGACGGCGCTGCTCCTTGCCGCTTCGGACATGGTGAACGACGACGCGTTCGGCCTCTACGTCGATCTGCTGAGGTACTTCAGCGCCGACGCGTTCGTCGCTGCGCGCGAAGGAATGCGGCAGAACGTCGTGATGCACGTGTCCTGCGAGGCCCGGCTGGAAAGGGCGGAACGGTCGTGCGCCAGTTTCGCCCCTGTCCTCGGCGACGATGTGAGCCAACTGATCGTCGTGGGCGACGAGGCCGCAGCGACCTACCGGTATGACCGGGGTCGCAACGTGCTCTACGTGCCGACGTCGGACGCCTACCAGCACCTGCCGGCGAAGGTGGTTTCGGCGCTCTCCTTCCTGTGCTGGTGCGGCGCCGAGGCGGTACTGAAGGTCGACGACGATCATCGGCTGAAGAGCGCTGAGGCCATGCGAAGAGGTTTCAGCTCGGCGGCGGCCTCTCGTCCCGCCCAGTACGGCGTGATTGCGGAGCTCCACGCTCTGGGAACGTTCAACCCCACGTGGCACTACGGCAAGTGCTCGGACCCAGTGCTCAACGCGCGGCCGCACAGCCATCCGATGACGACCCGCTGGGTCAACGGCGGCCGCGGCTACTTCATGAACCGGAAAGCGCTCAGACTGATGATGTGGTCAGGCGTCTATTTCTCTGGCCACATCGCCGCCAGCCTCTACGAGGATATGGCGATTTCCGACCTGATCGAACGCCAGGGGGGACGGCTGCGCGTGCTGGACATGGCCGGCATCCTCGGGACCGTGGAGGACTACTAGACCAGGAAGCTCTACATCGGATGCGACACGACGGGTATATCGCAGCCGAGGTCTTGAAGGCGCTTGAGGAGACGGCGGATGGTCTTGGACCGATCGTGACGGTCGAAATGTTCGCTGCCGAGGTCGTTGTACACGGTGCTGCGGCCCAGGCGGCGGTCACCAAGGTTGTCTTGATCCAAGTGCCGCGTTTGCACATGGGCGAGGAGCGCCGCTTGCCGGCGCTCTCATCGCTGCTGGGGCACGGTCCCGCCCAAGAGACCAGATGCCCGGCACTCGGCGACGAGTCACCTTTCCGACACGGCGACGCCGGGCGCCTGTGTCAGGCCGCTCAACTGCCGCCGCGTCTCGACCGGTACCGACGCCATCATGTCGGCGGTGAACTGCTGCTGCATCGCGAAGGCATGGGCGACGTCCTTGTCGATCGACGAGACCCGGAACAGCAGGCCGTCCGGGATCTGTCCCGTCAAACCGAGTCGGATCTCTTCCATGCGCTTTTCAAACTTGTTCTTGATCACCCGGTCGCCGACCGTCAGCCAGTAGGTGACGGGCTCTTCGCGCTGGCCGAGCACGGTGGTGAGGCGGCGCACCTCGATGCTGCCGAACGACGTGGGCAACGCACCGTCTTCGACCTTGCCGAGCTTGAATCCCTGCGCCGGGTAGCAGATCTCCGGCCGGTGCGCCTGCAGGCCGCCGCGCTGGTCGTCGCCGTAGGCCATCGACAGCATGATCCGGTAGCCCTGCTTGTTGACGTAGGTGCGCGTCAGGACCTGGCTGTAGAGCTTGTCGAGCAGCTCCTTGGTCTGCGGATTGACCACCTGCCCGCTCTGGTCGGGCAACTCGCGCCAGTCGGCGAAACCCTTCGGCACGGCCGTCTCGAGAACGATCGCGTTACCGCGATCGGCAGCCTTGGTGCTGGGTCGGGCCGCGATGCCGGCGACGGCCGCGCTGCACATCAGTGCGGCCAGGATCAGGGCGGTGCGGCTGGTCTTCATAGCGTCTTCGAGCGTTGGGAATGCTAGCCCAACTCGGAAGGGCCGGGCGTCGACGCGAGGGCCGCCAGAGCCCCGCGCGCGCAAATTTGCCGCATCTGCGGGGGTCGTTGTGGACGTACGGACGCGGTTCGGCCGGCGCAAATCCAGTGGTCTGGGCGACAATCGGACCCCATGATCACGGTAGAAACCCGCCCCTCGAAAACACTGGACGCCGCCTCACCGGGTCCGGTGCTCCCGATCGATACCTCCGACGGACTGGCGCTCGACGCCGGCGACGCTCGCCGAGCCGGTGAAGCGCTTTCGGCCACGTACTGTTTCGCCGAGCCCTTCCCTCACGTCGTGGTCGACAACTTCCTGCCGGAATCCGTCGCCCGGCTGGCCCTCGACCACTTCCCGCGCGAAGCCCTTCGCTCAGACCGGGTCTTCGACCACGGCTACGCCGGCCTGCACAAGCGCCAGATCCTTCCCGACGACTGCGACGCGGCGGTGCGCCAGCTGTTCCACTTCTTCAACTCGCGGACGATGCTCGAGTTCCTGGAAGGGCTGACGACGATCCAGGGCTTGATCTCGGATCCGTACTTCATCGGTGGTGGGTACCACGAGATCGGTCGCGGCGGCAAGCTCGGCATCCACGCCGATTTCCGGATCAACGAGCAACTCCATCTGCACCGGCGCATCAACGTCATCATTTACCTGAATGAGCACTGGAAGAGCGAATACGGCGGCGAGCTCGAGCTCTGGGACCGGGAGATGAAGGCCAAGTGCCTCTCGGTCGCCCCGCTCTTCAATCGTTGCGTGATCTTCAATACCGACGCCGATTCGTATCACGGGCACCCCGATCCGCTGCAGACGCCCGAGGGCGTTCTCAGGCGCTCGATCGCCCTTTACTACTACACCGCCTCGAAGGAGATCTACAAAGACGTGCCCAGCACCTCGACGATCTACCACGCGCGTCCCGGCGACGATGCCGCCACCCGGCGTGAGGCGCGCCGGCTCCGTTTCGACCAGCACCTCCGACAGTGGGTACCTCCGGCGCTGCTGCGTTACGTCCACGCGATCCAGCGTCGCCTGGATCGCTAGGAAATGTTTCTTCTCAACGTGAAGGCGATGATCGTCGTGCTCGTCACGGCGTTCATCATGTTCGCGCTGCTGAAGCCGATGTTCCTGCGCTTCATGCAGCCGGACGACTTCGACCGGCGACGCATCCTGTGGCTCGTTCAGGCCGCAGCGGGCTTTCTCAGCCCCAACATCTGGATCTATCTTCTTGTCGCCGTGCCGATGCTGATCTGGGCCGCGAGCCGGGACTCGAATCCGATCGCGCTCTGGCTGTTCACCGTGTTCGTCGTGCCGCCGGTGAACATCGGCATCCCGGTGCCGCTGATCAACAACTTCTTCGCGATCAGCCAAGAGCGGATGCTCGGGTTGTTCCTGCTTTTCCCCCTCGCCGTTCAGTACGTGCGCACGTCGACGACGCCGCGCACGGGCACGTTAAAGGCGATGGATGCGTTCATGCTTGCCTATGTGGCCTACCA
>JAYVVB010000016.1:0-6167 GCA_043787455.1 Rhizobacter sp. | reverse complement strand
AGCCGACGACCGTGGCCGTCGCCCGGAATGCCAGGTCGGCCGCGATCTCGGCGACCGCGAGCTTGACCGGGCCGTCGCCGAAGATCTGAAGGACGAGGTCGCCGCCGAACTTGATGTTGGCGTGCATCAGGACGCCCGCGGCGGTCATCTCGCCAAGCAGTCGCTGCACGGCCACGGGCAAGGCGTTGGCGTCGTCGTTGCGGCGCGCGAGCATCTCGCGCCAGCCGCTGCAGGCGATTGCGCCGGTGCTCGAGCACTACATGCTGCAGTCGGAGCAGCTCGACACGCGGCTCGTGCTCGCCGCCGACGACCGGGTCGCTGCCGGCTTGCTGCTGCAGCGCCTGCCGCCGCCGGGCGCCGGTGTCGACGAGACCCTGATCGGACGCGACGAGGACTTCAACCGCGTCGCGTTGCGGGCCGCGACGCTGACCCGCGACGAGCTCCTGACGCTCGACCCCGACACGATCCTGCGGCGACTGTTCTGGGAGGAGCGAGTGACCCGCTTTGCGCCTCTCGTCGGTGCCGCGGCGCCGCGCTTCGCGTGCACCTGCTCACGCGCGCGCGTGGCCGCGATGTTGAGAGGCCTCGGCCGCGCCGAGGTCGACGACATCGTCCGCGAGCAGTCGCAGGTCGAGGTCGGGTGCGAGTTTTGTGGCGTGAAGTACCGCTTCGATCCGGTCGACGTCGGCGAGCTGTTCACGCCGCTGCCCGATCAGGCGCCGGGCTCGAGCACGATCAACTGAGCCCGGCCGCGCTTGGTCGCCTGCTACTTCAGCCGATAGCCGCAGACACCGCAGAAGACGTCTTCGGCAGAGATCGCCGAAAGGCACTGAGGGCAGGTCGTCGCTGCCGGCAGAGGCGCCGCGGCGGGCAGGGGCGCGGGCGCGGGTGGCGCTTTCCACGCCGGCGGCGAGGCGTAGGCCGGAGTCGACGGCGCGGCGGTCGGTGCGCCGAACGGCAGCGCGATGTCGGTGTCTGCGTCCGAGGGGTCTGCCGTTCGCTGCGCCGGCACGGTCGTCACGTCGTCGGACGATGCCGCGGCGAAGGGTGAACTCGCCGCTCGCGCGCTGTCCGGAGTCGGTGCAGCGGCGAAGGCGGGAGGCGCTGCGTAGACCGGCGCCGCGGGCGTCGCGAACGGTGTTGCGGCGGCAGCAGGCACTGCGTCTCGGGTCGTGGCTTGGCGCGCTTTCTCACCGAGCTCGGCCGTGCGCCGCTTGGCGTCGTCGAACGCGGCGCGCAGCGACGCTTCCGAGGCGCTGAGGTCGAGCCCTTCGGTGACGCGAAGGTAGACGAGCGAGAGGCCGAGCAGGTAGACCTGGCCGACGAGCGAGGCCGCGATCGCCCAGAGCAGCGCGCCGCCGATCGCGCCGGCGATGGCGTGGCCCCCGCCGCCTTGGGACATGGCCATCATCGACTCGACCCCGAGCCCGCCGAAGCCGACGATCCCCATCGACATCCCCATCGTCGGCAGCAGGCCGGCGCCGAGGATGCCGAAGATGATCATGCCGATCGCAAAGCAGAGAAAGCCGAGGACGAAGAGCAGCAGCACCGCTTCGAGGAGCCGGCTCTTGACGATGGCCAGCGTCTGCCCGAGCGCGCGCGTGATACCCGCGCCCTGCCAGATCGCCGGCAGCGACAGCACGAGGCAGATGAAGAGGCCCGTCACCGTCACGCCGGCGACGACGACCGACAGAGGAAAGACGACGACGAAGAGCAGCGGCCCGAGGAACGGGATCTTGCAGATCACGAGCAGGAGCGCGAGGCCGATGAACACCGCGATCTCGACCGCGAACAGCGCCAGGCCGAGAACGATCAGCTTGGGGATGCACATCAGTCCGTAGACGAGCGAATCGGCGAGGCTGCGCGGCGAGATGCCGCGCGCGTGGTCCATTTGCAGCAGTCCCGCGGCATTGACGCCGGTGCCGATGGCGACGAACCAGACGACAAAGGCGAGCACTCCCGCGAGGACGCCGAGCGTGCCCGCCATCGTCATCAGCAGGCCGGCGACGATCACGCCGACGAAGGTGCAGCCGAGCATCGCTACGACCGCGTCGCGATTGCGCAAGCCGTGAATGGCCTGGAAGAGGCTCGCGAAAGCTTGACCCGAAAGGCCCTCAGGCAAGTCGCGGGACGCCGGATCGATGCTCATGACAACTCCCTCGCTGGTGATGGCGCGCGCGGTGCGGCCGCGCGTCGGTACTGCTGGACTGCCTGCGTCGCGAAGACGCCGGACGGGCGCGCCGATTGTGCGTCCCGGCCGGTCAGTTCTGGTAGTTGCGCCTGCGCTCGTCGGCTTCGCGGATCTGGCGGCAGATCGACTCGTTGGCGTGCTCGGAAGCGGCGCACTGGCGCGACTGGCAGACCGCTTCGGCGATCGTTCCGCGACCGGCGCAGATCTCGCGGACGCCTCGCGCCTGCGTCGGCGCGACCGGCGCCAGTGCTGGCAAGACTGCAGCGCGGCCGCGTTGCGCCTCCTCGGCGCGGCGTCGGGCCTGCGCTTCCTGCTCGGCGCGCGCGCTCGCTGCCGCCTGATCGCGCTGCTCGGTCAGCGTCTTCGCCTTGGCTTCGCGATCGGACTTGTCGCGCGCCGCTTTCTCGCGTCGTGCCTTGTCGGCGGCGAGCCGCTTGGCTTCGCTCGTCGCGTTGTCGACCGGTTCGATCTCGGCTTGCTGCGGCAGTGGCGCGGCCGCGGCCGGCGGCGGGGTCGCCAGCGCAGCGGCAGTGGCGCCGGTCGTGTTGGGAGAGGGGACGGTCGCGTCGGGGGCCGCGGTCGTGGGCGCGGAAGCGGCGACCTCGACCACCGGCGCCGGCGCGGCTTCGACGACGACCGGTGCCGGCGCCGAGGCCACCACCATTGGCGCTGGCGCGGGCACCGGCGCAGGCGCGACGGCCGACTCGGGAGGCGATGAGGACGATCCCGCCATGAACCACCACGCGGCGGCACCCAGGACGATCAACGTCAGCGCGACCGCGATGACGATGACTCGCGCGCGATTCGGCGCGGGCACGAAGACGTCGTCCGGACTCGAGAAGCCGGACTCGACCGGCGGTGCGTAGTGATCCGACGCCGCCCGCTGGCGCACTGCGATCGCCGCGTCCGGGTCGGGGATGTCGGCGATGGTCAGGCTGTCGAACGACGGCGCATCGTCCGGCGGCGTGACGGGCGGCGGCGGATAGGCCGCGACGGGCGCGAAGGACTGGTACGAGATCGGTGGCGGGCTGAGTCCCGAGTACGGATCCGCGTTGCCCGCGGCGGGTGTGGCGGACTTCGAAAGATCGCCGAAGCCCGACGCTGCCGTCGTCAGGCTCATGCCGCAATTGGCGCAATAGCGGATGCCGGCCTTGTTCTGGAAGCCGCACTCGCCGCAGGCGTTGTCGGTCGTTCCGTCGGCGGCCACGGCCATGGCCGCGGGGCTCGCCGGCGAAGACGCGGCGAACGACGTTCCGCAGGAGCGGCAGAACTGGGCTTCGTCCTTGTTGTCGGTATTGCAGACCGAGCAGACCTTGGTCATTCCTTCGGCCTCCTCAGCCTTCTCCCCGGGTCGCAGGACGATACCGCAGGTTGTAGGGGCGCTCCCATCGGGATGCGACCGAGGCGATGGACAATGCCAACTCTGCCGCGACCTCGAATCGTTTCCAGCGGCCCGATGGAGCCTCGACCGTGCTGTATTCGTCCCTGAAGGCCATCCATCTGCTGGTCATCGTCGCCTGGGTCGGCGGCATGGCGTTTGTGCTGCTGTGCCTGCGACCCGCGGTCGCCGTGCTCGAGCCCCCGGCCCGCGTGATGCTGATGCACGCGGCGCTGAGACGCTTCATCGCTGTCGTCACCATCGCCGCGGCGGTGGCGTTCGTCTCCGGTGCATCGATGGTGGGCATCGCCTGGTCGGCGTCAGCCCGTGCCGGTCTGGCCTTCAACATGCCGCTCGACTGGTACACGATGATCGGCCTTTTCTTCTTCATGCTCGCGGTGTTCATGCACATCCGCATTGTCCTGTTCGCGCGTCTCGCGCGTGCGGTCGCGGCCGAGCGCTGGGCCGAGGGCGCGGCGGCGCTCGGCGCCATCCGGTGGGAGGTGACTCTCAATCTCGTCGTCGGCATCTTCATCATCGTCTTCGTCAGGCTGGGCGGCACGGCCTAGTCGCGTCGATCGCATGCAAGGCTGATCCGAGGCGCGCACGACCGATCCCCTCGATCGTCGTGGACGCGGTGCCGGCGCCGGCGAGCGCCGCGCGGATCAGCCCATCGACCGGCGCGCGCACGTGCACGCCGTCGCGCTGCAGGCCATCTTCGCGCCAGGGCAGATCGAGCGCCATGACGAGCGTGAGCTGTGCCCGTCGATGGGCTGCGAGGGCGCTCGCATAGAGGCTCTTGTCGCCGAAGACCAGCTCGCCGTAGACGGCAATCATGAGAGCGCTGGTGTCGGCGATGACGATGTCTGCCGTCGCCGCGGCGACCTCGATGCGCGCCGTCTGTTCGGCGGCGATGCCGCGTTGCTCGTCGCGACATGGCGTCCGGCCGCGCTCGGCGCAGAACTCGCGCAGATATTCGTCGACGCGCGCGACGCGCTCGCCGTGTGTCGCGAGCGTCGCTGCGAGCTCGTGCGCGAGCGTCGTCTTGCCGGTGCTCTCGGCGCCGAGCAGGACGACGACGAACGCCGGGCCGCTCACGCCGCGACCGCTCGGGGCGCCGAAGCCAATCGCCGCCATGCCTGCCAGCCGATGAACGACATCGCAACGAAGACGGCGTACAGCAGCACCGTCAACCACAACCCCTTGTAGGCGAAGAGGGCGACGCCGACGACGTTGACGACGATCCAGGTCGGCCAGGTCTCGACGTACTTGCGGCCGAGCAGCCATTGGCCGAGGACGCTCGCGGCGGTCGGAAACGCGTCCCACCACGGCACGTCGGTGTCGGTGTAGCGGCGCAGGAAGAGGGCGACGGCGGGCCAGGCGCAGGCGAGCACAGCGAGCGCGACGAAGCGGCCGCGCCAGCCAAGCTCGCGCACGCAGAGGGCCTGCCCGGACGCGTCGGTGCCGCGGCGCCACTGCCACCAGCCCCAGCCGGCGACGACGGCGAAGAAGATCTGCAGGCTGGCATCGCCGTAGAGCCGGCTCTTCCAGAACAGCAGGAAATAGAGCAGCGAGCTCGCGATCGCGAGCGGCCAGCCGAGGGCGTTGACGCGGATGTTGAAGATCACCAGCGCGATCGCCAGAACGAAGGCGACGAGCTCGAGCCAGGTGACCGGTGAATTCCAGGCGACGAAGGCACTCGCGAACAGCGGCGCGGCCGCGTCGAAGAAACGGTTCAACGCCTGGCTTGCGAGAGCTGGACGAAGATCTCGTCGGGCTTGATCATGCCGAGCTCGCCGCGGGCTTTCTCCTCGACCATCTCGAGCCCTTCCTTGAGGTCGTTGACCTCGGCCGTGAGCTGTTCGTTGCGGCGTCGCGCCGTGTCGTTGGACGCCTTCTGCGCCGCGAGCTTTCTCTGCAGCTCGACCATGTGCGGCACGCCGACCTTGCCGAACCAGAGCTCGCCCTGGACGAGGGCGAGCAGCACGGTGAGGGCGAAGGTGATCCAGCGCATCGCGACGTCGTCTTCGTCCGCTCCGGTGGCGCGGTCAGTCCTGCGGCAGCTGCTTGAACGCGGCGCGCCCCGGATAGGCGGCGACGTCGCCGAGGTCTTCCTCGATGCGCAGGAGCTGGTTGTACTTGGCGACGCGGTCGGAGCGGCTGAGCGAGCCGGTCTTGATCTGGCCGGCGTTGGTGCCGACGGCGATGTCGGCGATCGTCGCGTCCTCGGTCTCGCCGGATCGGTGGCTGATGACCGATGTCCAGCCGGCACGCTTGGCCATCTCGATCGCGGCGAATGTCTCGGTGAGGGTGCCGATCTGGTTGATCTTGATCAGGATCGAGTTGGCGACGTTCTTCCTGATCCCCTCTTTCAGGATCTTGGTATTGGTGACGAAGAGGTCGTCGCCGACGAGCTGGACGCGGCTGCCGAGGCGGTCGTTGAGGAGCTTCCAGCCGTCCCAGTCGCTTTCGGCCATGCCGTCCTCGATCGAGATGATCGGGTACTTGCCGACCCAGCGCTCGAGGGTGTCGATCCACTCGTGTCCGGTGAGCGCGAGGCCCTCGCCGTCGAGCTTGTACTGGCCCTCGCGGTAGAAC
>JAYVVB010000015.1:0-3010 GCA_043787455.1 Rhizobacter sp. | reverse complement strand
TGCCGAGGGCGGTGTCGACTGTCGCACCCGTCGGATCGACCGGCGACTTGAAGACAAGGCCGCTTGCGGCGGTGGTCGGATTGACGACGCCGGCCCTGTAAGAGATCACCGGGACCGCCGTCTGGTTGGCGAGCGCCTCCGAAAGGACGCGGCCATCGGCCAGCGGCATCGCCAAGCCGAACAGCCTCGCGACGGTCGGCGCGACGTCGACGTTGCCGCTCGGGTTGCTCACTGTCGTCGCCGCCTTGAATGCCGGGCCCGACGCGACCAGCGTGTTGTGGACGTCGATCGGGCTGAAGCTGCCATGCATGCCGCGATTGCCGCCGAAGCTCTCGAACTCGGTGCCGGGCAGGCCGTTGACGAGCTGCTGCGCGTCCCAGTTGAAGCTCACGATCACGTCGGGCTGGCCCTTGTTCTGCCGCGTCGAGTTCTCGAGGTTGACCATCGACATTGGCAGCGTGCCGGGCAGCGCGCCGTAGCGGCTGTCGACGAAGATCGCGCCGAACTCTTCGCGACTCTGCAGGAAGCGGACGAGATTGGTGATCGTCGTCGCGTCGTGGTCTGGGACGTAGAAGTAGTCGGAGCCGCCGTTCGTGGCGACGACGATACCCTGCGCCGGCAGCGTCGCCGGCACCCGGAAGCTCGCCGTCGGCGTCGGCAGCGTCGCGCTCACCGCCTGGTACTTCGCACCCGCCGTTGCGCACAGGATGCCGGCGGCGTCGATGCCGACCGGGTAGACGGCCGAGCCGTCGGCCTTGATCCCGGCCATCGGTGTCGTGCTGCAGCCGCCGCCGTCGTAGGCCTTGAAGCCGGCGAAGGTGAGCAGGTCGGCGCTGCGCACGTCGCCCGAAACCGAGAAGCCGTTGACCGGATCGACCCCGCCGAGCGAGGCGTTGGTCGTGCTGCCTGTCACCGTCGTGCTCGCGGTGATCGCGCGCAGCGGGAAGAGGCGTGTTGGCCCGGAGACGTTGCTGTGGCCGTGGTCGGAGACGACGATGAGGTTGGTCGTCTGGTCGAGGCCGTTGGCCTTCAGTGCCGCCTGCAGCTCGCCGAGGCGAGCATCCTGCGAGGCGAGCGCCTTCTTGTAATTGGCAGATCCCGGGCCGTAGGCATGCTCGGTGTTGTCGGGCGTGCGGAACCAGATCAGCGACAGGTCGGGCAGCTTCTTCGGCAGGATGTACTGCGTGTACAGGCTGAGCATGTACTTGTTCGCGGCGTCTTCCGGTGCACCCTGCGTCGAATCGGTCGCGTCGCGCGCCTGGAGGCCGTTCGGCAGCGCGAAGGTGAGCGCCCCGGCACGAGCGGTCGGGGTGCCGTTGGTGGCGCTCAGGGTGATCGTTCCGGCCGGATACGCGAAGGTCGTGTTCAGCGGCAGTGCGAAGTTCGCAGCCTGCAGCTCGGTTGCGAGCGACTGCGGCAGCGCCGCGTTCTCGTCGACGAAGAAGCCACCGCGGTTCAGGTCCTGGATGTAGGCTGCGCCCGTCTTGCCGAGCGCCACCGTCGTGAGGCCGGCGTCCTGCGCCGTCTTGAAGAGCGACTTCACGAGCAGCAGCTGGCCGCCGTAATAGTCGTTAAGGGTCGTGAGGACGGCGTAGTCCTCGGTGAAGACCGGGTTGACGTAGTCCTGGTTGCCGCCGCCCGCCGTCTTTCCGACAGGGATCGGCTGCGCAGCGCCGGCCTGCGGCGGCGTCCAGAAGGTGTTGCCGTAGAAACCGGAGGTCTTCGGGAACGAGCCGGTCGCGAACGCCGAGCCGTTCATCATCGTGAAGGTCGGATACGTCGAGTGGTTGTCGACGAAGTTCACGCCCTGCTGGCGCAGCGCGTAAAGGTTGGGAGTGTCGGTCGGGTTGATCGAGTCGGGCCTCAGGCCGTCCCAGACCATGATGATGGTCCGCTGCTTCGCGGCGGGCGTGGCGACGATCGTCGAATCGTCGGATCCACCGCAGGCGGCGAGCGTGGTCAGGGCGATCGAGAGGCCGAGCGTCAGGTTGGAGAGGCGCATGAGGAGTTCCGTGGAGTCAAAGGGTGTGGGACGGCCGTTTCAGATGCGACGACGGCGTGCGATCCAGCCGCTCAGGCCGAGGCCGCAGAGCAGCAGTGCCCAGCTCTCGGGCTCTGGCACCGGCGCGATCGCCTGCGCCTGGAACGTCGTGCCGAGGTCGGCGTCGCTCACGGCATAGACGAAGAACTGGTTCGGGCCGGCGACGTCGGCCACGAAGTCGTTGTCGTTGGTGATCCACAGCTTGTGGAACGACGTGCCGTTCATGACGATGTCGTCGCCGAACGCGACCCCTTCGATCTTCGCCGGCACGAGCGCGTTGGTGACACCGACGCCGGCGCCGACGAGCGTGGCCCGGATGTCGAGGAATTCGGTCTTGGGCACGGCGAAGGCGCTGAGGTCGCCGCTCTTGCCCGTGATCTCCTTGCCAGAGGCGTCGTCGAGGTCGATGCGGTAGAGCTTCTTCACCGCCGCCGCCGTGCCGTCGCCCAGGCCCTTGCCGTCGCGCTCGTCGACCAGGAACACATGGTCGTTGACGGCCGTGATCTCGCTCACCCTCGATCCCGTGGTGAGCTGGTAGGCGTCCTGCTTGGTGATGCCGGTGGCGATGTCGATCGTGACGATGCGTACGACGTTGTGGTTGTCCTGCAGCAACGGCGCCTGGATGATGCCGACGAGCGTCTTGCCGTCGGGCGTGATCGCGAGGCCTTCCATGCCCTTGTTGGCGACGCGGCCGGTGCTGTTGGCGGAAGCGCCTTCCGAGCTGGTCGTCGGCCCCGGCTTGGCGACCGCCAGCTCGTGGGGCATCTGGAACGAGCGCAGGCGCTGGCCCGTGGCACGATCGAATTGATAGACGTAGGGGCCGTACTCGTCCGCGATGAAGACGCTCTTGCCGTCGTTCGCGACCCGTATCGACTCGGGATCGAGGCGGGCGTTGTTCGGATTCGTCGAGCCGCCGGCAGCGAAGCCGTCCGAGCGACCGGTGAAGTAGTTCGTCCGGTCGATCGCGTT
>JAYVVB010000014.1:0-6433 GCA_043787455.1 Rhizobacter sp. | reverse complement strand
GTCGCTATCGAGGCCGCGCACGAGCTTGGCGAGCAGGTGCAGCTCTTCGACGGTGCTCATCGGCGCGGCGACCCCACCGACGCTGTGCGGGCCGTGCTCGACCGAGATCTGCGTCAGGCCGCGCGAAACGTAGTCGAGCGCGTCGGTCCACGACACGGTCTTCCAGTCGCCGCCCTGGCGGATCATGGGCGTCGTGAGTCGCCCGGAGCCGTTGAGCGCTTCGTACGAGAACCGGTCGCGGTCGGCGAGCCAGCATTCGTTGACCTCTTCGTTCTCGAGCGGGACGATGCGCATCACCTGCGCGCTCTTGACTTGCACGATCAGGTTCGCGCCGGTGGAGTCGTGCGGGCTCACGCTCTTCCTGCGCGACAGCTCCCAAGTGCGGGCGCTGTAGCGAAAGGGCTTCGAGGTCAGCGCGCCAACCGGGCAGATGTCGATCATGTTGCCCGAGAGCTCAGAGTCGATGGTGTCGCCAGCGACGGTCGTGATCTCGGAGTGCTCGCCACGATGAATCATGCCGAGCTCCATCACGCCCGCCACCTCCTGGCCGAAGCGGACGCATCGCGTGCAGTGGATGCAGCGGTTCATCTCCTTCATCGAGATCAGCGGGCCGACGTCCTTCGGGAAGACGACGCGCTTGTCTTCGTCGTAGCGCGACGACGATGCGCCGTAGCCGACCGCCAGATCCTGAAGCTGGCACTCGCCGCCCTGGTCGCAGATCGGGCAGTCGAGCGGGTGGTTGATGAGGAGGAACTCCATCACCCCCTGCTGGGCGTTGAGCGCCTTGTCGCTCTTGGTCCTGACGACCATACCCTGCGTCACCGGCGTGGCGCAGGCCGGCATCGGCTTGGGCGCCTTCTCGATGTCGACCAGGCACATCCGGCAATTGGCCGCGATCGAGAGCTTCTTGTGATAGCAGAAGTGCGGGATGTAGGTGCCGGCCTTGTCGGCGGCATGCATCACCATGCTGCCCTCGGGCACCGAGACCTTCTGGCCGTCGAGATCGATCTCGATCATGCCGCCACCCGCTCGGCTGCGATCGCCGGAGCCACTGGAACAGGCTTCGCGCCCTGCTCGATCAGCGCCACGAACTCGTCCTTGAAGTGCTTGATCATGGCGCGCACCGGCATCGCCGCGGCGTCGCCGAGGGCGCAGATCGTGCGGCCCTGGATGTTGTCGGCGACCGAGTTGAGGAGATCGATGTCCTGCATCCGACCCTTGCCGTTGGCGATGCGCTCGACCATGCGGTAGAGCCAGCCCGTGCCCTCGCGGCACGGCGTGCACTGGCCGCAGCTCTCGTGCATGTAGAAGTACGAGAGGCGCAGCAGCGAGTGGACCATCGAGCGCGAGTCGTCCATGACGATGACCGCGCCGGAGCCGAGCATCGAGCCGGCCTTGGCGATCGAGTCGTAGTCCATCGTCAGCTCGTTCATGATCGCCGCCGGCAGCACCGGCGCCGACGAGCCGCCCGGGATCACGGCCTTCAGCGTCCGGCCCTCGGTGACGCCCCCGGCGAGCTCGAGCAACTTCGTGAACGGCGTGCCGAGCGGCACTTCATAGTTGCCGGGCTTTCGCACATCGCCGACGACCGAGAAGATCTTGGTGCCGCCATTGTTGGGCTTGCCGACGTCGAGGAAAGCCTGCCCGCCGTTCATGATGATCCACGGCACTGCCGCCAAGGTCTCGGTGTTGTTGACCGTCGTCGGCTTGCCGTAGAGGCCGTAGCTCGCCGGGAACGGCGGCTTGAAGCGCGGCTGCCCCTTCTTGCCTTCGAGCGACTCGAGCATCGCCGTCTCCTCGCCGCAGATGTAGGCGCCGAAGCCGTGGCTCGCATGAAGCTGGAAGTTCCACTTCGAGCCGAGGATCGCATCGCCGAGATATCCGGCAGCACGGGCTTCCTCGAGCGCTTCCTCGAAGCGCTCGTAGACCTCGAAAATCTCGCCGTGGATGTAGTTGTAGGCGACGTTCACGCCCATCGCGTAGGACGCGATCGCCATCCCCTCGATGACGATGTGCGGGTTGAACATCAGGATGTCGCGATCCTTGCAAGTGCCCGGCTCGCCCTCGTCGGAATTGCAGACGAGGTACTTCGCGCCCGGGAACTGGCGCGGCATGAAGCTCCACTTGAGCCCGGTCGGGAAACCCGCGCCGCCGCGGCCGCGCAGGCCCGATGCTTTCACCTCGGCGATCACGGCCTCGGGCTTCATCCCCTTGCCCTCGTCTTGCTCGAGGATCTTCTTCCAAGCCTGATAGCCGCCGCGCGCTTCGTAGTCCTTCAGGCGCCAGTTCGCGCCGTCGAGGCCAGCATAGATCTGTGCTTCGATGTGGCGACCGTGAAAGCACGTTTCCGTGCCGGTCGCCTGGAAGCGGGTGAGGTCGAGAGTGGTCTGAGTCATGCGGCGCTCGTGCTCGACGTGGCACGCAAGGACGAGACCAGCTCGTCGAGGCGCGCGTCGCTCATGAAGCTCACCATCTGCCGGTCGTTGACGAGGACCACCGGCGCGTCGGCGCAGGCGCCGAGGCACTCGGCCTTCTGCACCGTGAAGGCACCGTCGGCAGTCGTGCCGCCCTCCTCCACGTGCAGCGACCCGCACAGATGCTCGAGCGCGTGCTGACCGCCGCGAAGCTGGCACGGCAGGTTGGTGCAGACGTTGAGCTTGACGCGGCCTACCGGCACCTGGTTGAACATGTTGTAGAAGGTCGTGACCTCGTGCACCGCTATCGGCGGCATGTCGAGCACGGCGGCGACGATCTCCTCGCTTTCCTGCGAGATGAAGCCTTGCTCCTGCTGCAGGATCGCCAGGCAGGCGATCACCGCCGATGCCCTGCCGGAGGGTGGGTACTTCGCGATCTCGCGCTCGAAGCGGCGCACCACGTCGGCCGAGAGCCTTTCCTGCCAGGTCGTCTGCGCGTTCATCGATCGATCTCGCCGAAGACGATGTCCATCGTGCCGATCACGGCGACGGCGTCGGCGATCATGTGGCCGCGAGCCATCTCGTCGAGCGCGGCGAGATGCGGGAAACCTGGCGCACGAATCTTGAGACGGTACGGCTTGTTCGCGCCGTCGCTGACGATGTAGATGCCGAACTCGCCCTTGGGGTGCTCGACCGCGGCGTAGGCCTCGCCCTCGGGGACGCGAATGCCTTCGGTGAAGAGCTTGAAATGGTGGATCAGGTCCTCCATTCCGGTCTTCATGTCGAGGCGGGACGGCGGCGCGACCTTGTGGTTCGCAGTGATGACCGGACCCGGATTCGCGCGCAGCCACTCGACGCACTGACGGATGATGCGATTGGCCTGGCGCATCTCCTCGACGCGGACGAGGTAGCGGTCGTAGGTATCGCCGTTGACGCCGAGCGGAATGTCGAAGTCCATCTGCTCGTAGACGTCGTACGGCTGATGCTTGCGCAGGTCCCAGAGGATTCCCGAGCCGCGCAACATCGGTCCGGTGAAACCGAGGTTCTTGGCGCGCTCGGGCGTGACGACGCCGATGCCGACGGTGCGCTGCTTCCAAATGCGGTTGTCTGTGAGGAGCGTCTCGTACTCGTCGACCTTCTCGGGGAAGCGATTCGAGAAGTCGTCGATGAAGTCGAGCAGCGAGCCGCCACGGTTGGCGTTCATGTCGCCGGTCGCCTTCGTGCCGCGGATCTTCGACTCGCGGTACTGCGGCATCGAGTCGGGCAGATCGCGGTAGACGCCGCCCGGCCGGAAGTACGCCGCATGCATGCGCGCGCCGGACGCGGCCTCATACATGTCGAACAGGTCTTCGCGCTCGCGGAAGCAGTAGATGAAAATATTCATCGCGCCGCAGTCGAGGCCGTGCGCGCCGAGCCACATCAGGTGGTTCATGAGGCGCGTGATCTCGGCGAACATGACGCGGATGTATTGCGCCCGGATCGGCACGTCGACGCCGATGAGCTTCTCGATCGCCAGGCAGTAGGCGTGCTCGTTGCACATCATCGAGACGTAGTCGAGCCGATCCATGTAGGGCAGCGACTGAATGTACGTGCGCGTTTCGGCGAGCTTCTCGGTGGCGCGGTGCAACAGGCCGATGTGCGGGTCGGCCCGCTGGATCACCTCGCCGTCGAGCTCGAGCACGAGGCGCAGCACGCCGTGGGCCGCCGGATGCTGCGGCCCGAAGTTGAGCGTGTAGTTCTTGATCTCGGCCATGGCTTCAGGGCTTGGCGGATGGGCCGGGCGTGGATGCGGCGGCTGTCGATACGCCGGCCGTCGATGCGACCGGGGCAGCGGTGGGGGCAGTTGCGGCAACCGCAGGAGCGGCAGCCACGACCGGCAGCGGCTGCATCCGCAGGCCGCCGTAGTTCTCCTCTCGGATGATGCGCGGGACGATCTCGCGGGCCTCGATGGTGACCGGCTGGTAGATCACCCGCCGCTGCTCCGGGTCGTAACGCATCTCGACATCGCCCATCACCGGGAAGTCTTTGCGGAACGGGTGGCCGATGAAGCCGTAATCGGTCAGGATGCGGCGCAGGTCGACGTGGCCGTCGAAAACAATGCCGAAGAGATCGAAGGCCTCGCGCTCGAACCAGTTGGCGGCGCTCCAGACGTCGGTGAGGGTGGCGACCATCGGCACGTCGTCGTCAGGGCAGAAGGTCTTCAAGCGCAGGCGCCAGTTCTTGCCGATCGAGAGCAGGTGGGTGACGACGCAATAACGCAGGCCGTCCCACTCGGTGTCCTTGTAGCCCGAGTAGTCGACGCCGCAGAGGTCGATGAGCTGCTCGAACTGCAGCTCAGGAACGTCTCGCAGGCGCAGCGCCGTCTCGTGATAGGCGGCCGCCGGCACCGTCAGCGTCAACTCTTCGCGGTCGCGGACCAGCCGCGCATCGGTGCCGAAGGCGGCGAAGACCGCCGCCTGGAGATGGTCGAGGCGATTCATCGGTCAGCGCGCGATCGTCGTCTCGCGGCGGATCTTGGCTTGCAGCTGCAGCACGCCGTAGAGCAAGGCTTCGGCGGTGGGCGGGCAACCCGGCACGTAGACATCGACCGGCACGATGCGGTCGCAGCCGCGAACCACCGAGTAGCTGTAGTGGTAATAGCCGCCGCCGTTGGCGCACGAGCCCATGGAGATGACCCAGCGCGGCTCGGCCATCTGGTCGTAGACCTTGCGCAGCGCCGGCGCCATCTTGTTGCAGAGCGTGCCGGCGACGATCATCAGGTCGCTCTGGCGCGGGCTCGGGCGAAAGAGCATGCCGAAGCGGTCGATGTCGTAGCGCGCCGCGCCCGCATGCATCATCTCGACCGCGCAGCAAGCCAGGCCGAACGTCATCGGCCAGAGCGAGCCGGTCTTCGACCAGTTGATCAGCGAATCGAGGCTCGTCGTGACGAAGCCTTCCTTCAGGACGCCATCAAGACTCATGCGGGCTCCCGCCGGGCCGCCCCGAGGGAGACTGCGCCTCCGCAAAGGGCAAAAAACGAAATAAGCGTCGGGGCCATCACTCTCATTCCCAGTCGAGGGCGCCCTTTTTCCACTCGTAGACGAAGCCGACGACGAGGATCGCCAGGAACAGCATCATCGCGAGAAACCCCGGCGTGCCGATCTCGCGCAGCGACACCGCCCACGGAAACAGGAAGGCGATCTCTAGGTCGAAGAGGATGAAGAGAATGGCGACGAGGTAGTAGCGCACGTCGAACTTCATCCGCGCGTCCTCGAAGGCTTCGAAGCCGCATTCGTAGGGTGAGTTCTTGGCCTGATCGGGCCGCCGCGGGCCGAGCAGGAAGCCAAGCACCTGCGGTGCCACCCCGACCGCCACGCCGATCAGGATGAACAGGATCACGGGCAGATAAGGTTCCAGGAGCATGGTGCGGGGGCAGAACGGACGCGCAGGGAACTGGCAGGGCCGCCTCACGCGGAATCGATCCGCGACCCATCGAAATACCGCTTGGTGCCGACGGCGAGACTCGAACTCGCACAGCTTTCGCCACTACCCCCTCAAGATAGCGTGTCTACCAATTTCACCACGTCGGCGGCTTCAACAACTATCCTGCAAAGCAGAGGAAATCGCTCTGCGGACAACACCGAATTCTAGCCGTGATCGATCGCCTACTTCGGGATGGCCCCGGCGCCGGACGCAGCCGCCGCGGAGGTCTGAGCCGGCGTCACAGACGGCCGCGATGCAGCCGGCGCCACGGTAGCCGGAACCGCCGCGGCGCCACTGGCCGGGCCGGGGATCTGAGCCGCGCCGGTGGCCGGCACGCTGGCCGCCGGAGCCGCGAGCGTCGGCCGGTCGAGCACGCTGCCGGTCGAGGGCCGCGAGCGGTCGTTGGTGAAAAACGCCAGCGCCAGGGTGGAGACGAAGAACACCGCCGCGCAGACCGCGGTCGAGCGCGACAGGAAGTTGGCGCTGCCGGTCGCACCGAAGAGGCTGCCCGAGGCGCCGCTGCCGAACGAAGCGCCCATGTCGGCTCCCTTGCCGTG
>JAYVVB010000013.1:0-15180 GCA_043787455.1 Rhizobacter sp. | reverse complement strand
GCGTCGGGTTCAGGGTCGTCGGTTTGCGGCAAACCGGGGAGAGTGGCCATGGCAACGCATCGCATCGAGACGGTCACCGATCATGCGCCGAGGCTGCGTCGAGCCGCAAGCGACTCGACGCATTGACCCCGCTAGCGACCGGGGGTCAACGACGCTGCATCCTGGATCAGCGGCACCTTGTATGGGTCCAGGATCACGGCCCTGTTCGACGCGATCCCGGCGCCCTGCATTGGCAACTGGACGTTGCTCGCGCCCGGCGGGGGCACAACGTAGAGGTTGAAGGAGTTGTTCGGACGCTTCGAGGCATCGCTCCCCGCCCTGTTGCTGGCGGCAATGACGCCGTCCGCGGTGATCAGCCCGAAAACGAGAAACAAAGCCTTCAGGAGCGGGGTGGGGGCGCGCAGCATGGCGAAATCCGGTTCAGGGGTGATAGCTCCGATATCGGCGCCGGCAAGGTCGACTGTAGGGCCGAGGTCGTGTCCAGTTGTAGCGTCGCTACCCCGGACGACGTCCATTCCCCGAGCCCGCCCGCAAGAAGCAACGCGACTTCCTGACCCAGGCCTGGACGCCAAGAAGTAGAGCCGCGGGCGCGACGTCGCCGTGCTCAGACCGACGTATCGACACAGACCTTCCCATCGACGACACGCGTCGGCCAAGCCTTGACGGGGTCGACCGCCGGAGACGCCATCGCCTTGCCATCGCGGATGCAGAAACGCCCGGAGTGCCACGGGCACTCGATCTGGTCACCCTCGATGAAGCCTTCCACGAGCGAGGCGTGGCCGTGGGTGCAGGTGTCTGCGACGACGAAGTAGCCGTCCTCGAGCTGGAACACGGCGAGCGGCGGCAGGCCGTCGACGACGACGCGCCGCGGCATGCCCTCTTCGACATCGCCGATCGGGCACAGCGGTCGCCAGGGCGCTGGTGCGGTATCGCTCATGGGAGAGTCAACCTCGTGCAGGACGACTATGATGGACCAGAGAAACATGATCCGGCTCGCCGGCGCACTCGTTCCCCGCGCGCGCGTTTTCGTGCCGACGATGGTGAACGAATCATCGCTGCTCGCCGGAGAGCTCGCCGCCGATCCCGAACGCGCTGCCAACGTCACTTTCGTCGGCGTCCGGTTCCCAAGCATCGATCGCATCGACTACCTCTCCGTCGATCCCGAGGCGCATCAGCTCGCGTATTTCATGTCGCCGTCGGTGCGCCGAGGTCTGGCAAAAGGTCGCGCCGAGCTGCGCCCGGCCGACTACCTCGGCATCGCTCGGCACCAAGTCGAGGGCCGGGCACCGGACGTCGCCATCGCCAAGATGACGCGGGCTGGTGCAGCGCCGGCGCGGCGTGCGACTTCATGCCTCTCGTCTGGTCGGGTGCGGGCCGACATGTCGCCCACCCCAATCCGCGCATGCCGTGCACGCGCGGCAGCTTTCGCCTTCATGTCTGCGAGCTCGACCTCTTGATCGATGGGTAGAGAAGGCCCGCAGAGAATCTCCAAGCCGCGAGCCGCATCGAGGCGAGACCGCTTCCCTTGTGCATCCGGCCGCCGTCTCGCATGCGAAAGTCTAGGCAAGAGCTTGGGCCGGGTCGGTACGCCACCGTACCCTCGCGACCTGTCGACGAGAATGTCTCACTGCCCATGCAGGGCGCCTAGTCGCCGTCGCCGTAGCGCCGTCGCACGGTCTCCTTGAACGACGCGCCCGTCTGCGGCTTGATGAACAAGGTCACGACCTCGGGGTGGGCCGCTCGAATCTGGCGCTCGATCTCGATCACAGCCGCCTCGACCTCCGGAACGCGCAGCGAGTCGGCGAACTCGAGACTGAGCGCGGCCAGGATCTGGTCAGGAGCCAATTGCACGGTCAGCACGCCGTTCGCCTTGGACGTCGGGCTCGCCGCTTCGGCGATGTGAAGGAGCGAGTCACTGAGTCGACGGTCTGCCCGCTCGCCGATCAGGAGACTCTTGCTCTCGCGCGCGAGCAGGCCTGCGGTTGCGGCCAGGACCAGGCCGATGAGAATGGACGCCACGCCGTCGAACGCGGGCGCATCCAGGCTCGTGGCCGCGAACGTGCCGAAGGCGGCGATCACGATGCCGATCAGGGCCGCGCTGTCCTCGAACAAGCCGACGAACGATGGCGGATCCTTGCTGTCGCGGAAGGCCTCGTAGTAGCCGAGAGCCCCTTTCACGGACCTTAAGTGCTGGAATGCCAGCCACCACGACGCACCTTCGAATACGAAGGCCAGCGCCAACACCACGTAGTTTACGAAGGCGTCGCGGACCGGCTCCGGGTGCCTGACGTGCAACACGCCGTGGTAGATCGACACCACCGCCCCGAGCGCGAAAACGAGCAGCGCGACGATGAAGCTCCAGAAGTAAAGCTCGCGGCCGTAGCCGATGGGGTGCTCCGGATCGGCCCGGAGGCCCGCCCGGCGCAATCCATACAGAAGCAAGACCTGGTTGCCGATATCGACGAACGAGTGGACCGACTCGCTCAGCATCGCCGAACTGCCCGTCCATGCGGCGGCACCTGCCTTCGTGAAAGCGACCAGGAGGTTGCCGACGAGAGCGGCATGGATGACGCGGGTCGACGATGAGTTCGCTGCCATGCTTGCTACGGTGCAGGTGGTAAGGGCAGACGGGTAGCTTTCGACATTGCGTCCGGGTGACTGCTCGCGACCCATGGGGACGTTCGAGCCTTCGCGCACGACTTTTAAGAGCGCTCACTCGCTGAGGCGACTTGACGCTCGACACGAGTGCGAACGGGAGCGTGACGACCGCAGACAAAAAAGCCCGGGTTCACCGGGCTTAGTGTCTTTGTTGACGGTCTCTTTCGGACCTTTGCGAACTCAATCTTGGCGCAGTGGAGAACTCTTGTTTAATCGTATCAGGTCGTCTCCCGACCTCTCGAAATTCAATCGCGACTTGCGCTCAGCGAATTTTGTTCATCCCAAGTCACATCATGAAATCCCGAGGAATCCACGTTGGATCTGAATATGAAAACGGGGTTGGCGAGTTTGGCGGAGCCAAGGGCCTCCATTCGTGCCGAACGTGTGCGCCAACGCGATTTCTGCCATCTCGCTCGGGTATTCGGTTTCTTCCGCCGCCCAGTCTCGAAAGGTCAATCGGAATCCATGGGCAGTCAGGTCGTCGCGTCGGATTCGCCGGAGCATCATGAGCATCGCCATTGTCGAAAACGGCTTGCCCTCCTTCGCCCCTGGGAAAACATAGATCGCGTTCTGCCCAACTTGGGCCTTCAGCAACTTGGTAGTCGCCGCGACCGGTGGCACGCGATGAGCCTTGCCCGACTTCATGCGCTCTCCCGGAATGGTCCAGAAGTGGCTTCCTGCCTCATCAACTCGGCGAAGAAGGTGCCGTCTTGCGCAAACGGCAATGCCGAATGGTGTTCGACCTTCCTGAGCTTCGCCGGATTTGGGGGTAGTTCCTTCACACCGCCTCTTCGAAGACGCTCGTGCCGCCGAACCGTTCTTCGGGCCGCCGAGACTTCTCCCTGCTTCTCCAGCAACTGGATGGCTGCACGGTGGCGGTTCCGCGCGTCGCTGATGGCACCCCGATGCGGGTCGCAGCCCTCCTTGGGTCACTTGCGCTTCTGCGAGACGGCCCAAATGATCACGCCGACCACGACGACCAGCAGGATCGGCACCCAGTAGCCGCCGTATCCGCCCATCCAGCCACCGCCCCACATGCCGCCACCATTCATCATGTTGCCGTTCTGCGCCGACGCCACGCCACTGGCGAGCGCAGATACCGAACCAGTAGCGATCCCGATCATTGACTTCATGGAAACCTCCGTAAAGAAGCCCAGTAAACACAGGTTAGGCCACGAAGCTGCCGCTGTCTGTGCGGCAGTGCACATACCGGGTGTCAACTGCCGTTTCGTCATTCGTTTGCGGCCGGTACTTGGCTGCGAGAAGCACGCAGGCTTCACGCTGCTAACTGTGCGCGACGGGTGCATCAGTTCAGGGCTCCGACCGTCCTCCAGGCGAGTTGCCTGGCCGCGTCGCTGATCTTGCTGGGCGCGATAGTGATCAGTGTGGTGGCTATTCCCCAGCTGGCAGCAAGGGCTGAGACCAGCTGAGTAGGAAGCTTGTCTCAACCCGCGATCGGTTTGCTACACCTCGGACAAAGCCTGCTCAAGGCGCGTGCGCACGTCGGCGGCCAGCGCACCGACTTCAGGCCGATCCACCAGCGTGAGCACTGCGTTCGGGTCCATGACCTCGATGCGCACCGTGCCCGCGTCGTCCTGCCGCACGACCACGTTGCACGGCAGCAGCGCGCCGATCTCCGGCTCGAAAGCGATGGCGCGGCTCGCAAACTGTGGGTTGCAGGCGCCCAGGATGCGGTAGGGCGGCATGTCCTGGCCGAGTTTCTTCTTCATCGTCGCCTGCACATCGATCTCGGTCAGCACGCCGAAGCCGACCTTGGCCAACTCTTCGGTGATGCGCTGCACGGCGCTGTCGAATGACAGCGTGACGGACTTGCCGAAGCTATAACGTGTGTTCATGGCCGCGACTCCTCGCGTTGCTGCAACCGCTCGATACCCAGGGACTTGAGCACGTACTTCTCGTAGATCGGCTCCGAGGTACCGTTCTTCATCTTGTACATGAAATACTTCTCGTAACCCACCTTGGCCAGGTGCACCCACTTGCCCTTCTTGAACCAGTTGACGTTGCGCGGCGGGATCTGCGGCATGGCCACAAAGGCGACGCCGGTGTCGCCCATGTCGGCCAGGCAGATCGCATTCCAGGTGCCCTTGGCAGTGGCGGGCTCGCCCGCAATGTCGTTGGCGATGTTGTGCACGATCGCCGTGATCATGGTCTCGATCATGTAGCCGGTCTTCGGCGCGCCCGTAGCCACCGGCGTCACTTCGACCGGCGGAATCGCCACGCACACGCCGGCCGAGAAAATGTTGCGGTACTTTTTGCTGCGCTGGTACTCGTCGATCAGCACGAAGCCGCGCGGGTTGCACAGGCCTTCGACCGCAGCGACGGCGTCGACACCCTTGAAGGCGGGCAGCATCATGCTGAACTTGAAGGGCAGTTCATGCTCCTTCTTCGGCTGGCCACCGTCGTCCATCTCGGTGACGAACATCTTGCCGGCTTCGACCTTGGTCACCTTCGCGTTGGTGATCCACTTGATGTCGTTGTTGCGGAACTCGCTCTCCAGCATCGACTTGGAGTCCCCGACGCCGCCCAGCCCCATGTGACCGACATAGGACTCGCTGGTCACATAAGTGATCGGCACCTTATGGCGCAACTTGCGGCGCTTCAAGTCGGTGTTGAAGATGAACGCGAACTCGTACGCCGGTCCGAAGCACGACGCGCCCGGCATGGCGCCGATGACGGCCGGACCGGGATCCTGCAGGAATCGCTGGTACTGCGCCCAGGCTTGTTCGGCATGGTCGACCTGACAGATCGACTGGGTGTGGCCTTCGGGTCCAGCGCCGGGCACTTCGTCGAAAGACAGCTTCGGGCCGGTGGTGATGACGAGGTAGTCGTAGGCCAGGCGGCTGCCGTCGGCCAGTTCGAGCGCATTGCCCTCGGCGTCGATGCGTTGCACCCGCTGCGCCACGAACTCGATGCCCTTCTTCTCGAGGTACGGGCGGATCGGGAAGGTGATGGTCTCGCGCTCGCGCCAGCCCACCGCCAGCCAGGGGTTGGAGGGCACGAACTGAAAGTAGTCGAGCGCATTGACGACGATGATCCGGTGCGAACGGTCCAGCCGTTCGCGCAACTCGTAGGCCGCGGGCATGCCGCCGATGCCGGCGCCGAGAATGACGATGTGAGCCATATCGATCTCCTGGTGTGCAAGCTCAGGGTTGTGCCGCAGCGAGTTCGCCATTGACCGAACGCAGCGTGGCCTCGTCGAGTCGCCCCACCAGCGCGGCCAGTCGCAGCCGGTCCATCAGCAGGCCGACGCGGCTCTGGGCCAGTCCGAGCCGGGCCGCGGCGGTGTCGTTTTCGGCGTTGAGCAGGTCCATCGTCGTGCGTTGACCGACCTGGAGCCCGGTTTGTGTGGCGTCGCGTCGGGCTACGCCTGCACTGAGCGCCTCCCCCAGGGCCTGCACGCGCTCGGCGCCGACGCTGAGCCCCAGCCATGCCGCGCGTACCTGCTGCGCGATCTGTTGCCGAGTGCGCTCGACCTCGGCCGAAGCCTTGTCGGCCAGTCGCAACGCCTCCTCTTCCCTGGCGTTGCGGTAGCCGCCGGTGAACAGCGGCACCGAAAGCTGAATGCCGATCATCCGATTGGTCCCGGTGTTGCTGGCCGACCCGAAATCGCCGCTGCCGCTCAGCCGGTCGCGACCAGCCTGGGCGACGAGATCGACGGTCGCCGACGCGCGGCGGCTGTATTTGATCGCCTCCTGCTTTGCGACCTCGGCTGCAAACATTTGGCTGCGGATACCGGGGTTGCCGGCCTGCGCTTCGCTTAGCCAAGACTGCAAGGGCTTCGATGCCCATTCGCCGGCCACCAGGCTCGGAGCGAGCGCGGGCAAGCGAGCCGTCAATGCAGTCGCCGATAACCCCGAGCTGTCTGCGAGCAGGTCGCGTTTGATCTGCAGATCGCTCTCTGCCGCCAGCACTTGTGCGCGGAGGCCGGCCAGGCGAGCGCGCGCTTCGTGGGTGTCGGTGATCGGAACCGAGCCGAGCGTGAAGCGGTCTTGAGCCTCGGTGGACGCGAGCCCAACGGCGTCCAGTTGCAGGCGCAGCACACGCAAAGATTCTCCAGCCAGCGCCAGGTCGAAGTAGCGCTCGGCGGTGCGTAGCATCAGCGACTGCTGGGTCGCTTGCCATTCGAGGTCGGCCAAGTCCGCAGACAGCGACAACTGCTGTTGTCGCGCCCGACGCTCGGGGTCGTACAAGGGCTGGGTCGCTACGATCGCCCAGCGCCCGGAGGTCCCGCCGGTCACCGAGGTGCTGAAGCCGACGCCGCCGGATTGCCCGAAACCGGGCGCGCTGAATTGCGCGCCGTGGGTTTCGGATGTATTGTTCGTCAAGCCGACCGCCGCCGTGAGGCCCACACGCGGCTTCCACAAGGCAGCCGCCTGATCGCGGCGCGGCTGGGCGGCCGCTTGCGCTGCACGGCCGACCACGGACTCCGTGTCGTTCTGCGCTGCAGCCAGCCAGACCTCCATCAGGTCGGCGGCCCTGGCACCCTGCACGTGACAGGCCAAGGCCAGGGCGCCGGCCAACGAGAGGATCGATCGGATGTTGCGCATCGCGCTCAATCCGCGTGGCCGAAACTCATGTTCAGGCCCCGGCGCGCGCGCCGAGCTTGCGCACGATGGCTTCCATCAAGCACCACTTGGTCAGCCCGCTTTGCAGCAGGTTGATGCCGACGAAGGCCGTGAACGCCAGCCACCAAGCGCTGACAGAGATCGGGCTGCCGGGGATGCCCAGTGCGAGGGACAGCAGGATGAAGATGCCGGCGACGACGCGGACGATTTGCCATGAGGTCATGGGAGTGCTCCTTGAGGTGAAGGGACGGGTTCGGGCGCCTGCGGCGCTTCTGGCGCGCTAGGCTGCGCAGCGCCCGTGATCGCAGCCAGACGGTTGCGGTAGGCCACGAAGTACAGGATCGGGATCACCACCAGCGTCAGCACGGTGGAGACGAAGATGCCGAAGATCAGCGAGATCGCGAGGCCGTTGAAGATCGGGTCGTCGAGGATGAAGAAGGCGCCGAGCATTGCGGCCAGGCCGGTCAGCACGATCGGCTGTGCCCGCGTGACGGACGAGCGCACGATGGCTTCCTTGAGCGGAACTCCCTCGCGTACCTGCAGGTTGATGAAGTCCACCAGGAGGATCGAGTTGCGCACGATGATCCCGGCCAAGGCGATCATCCCGATCATGCTGGTCGCGGTGTACTGGGCGCCCAGCAGCGCGTGGCCCGGCATCACGCCGATGATGGTCAGCGGGATCGGTGCCATGATGATCAGCGGCGTCAGGTAGCTGCCGAACTGCGCCACCACGAGCAGGTAGATCAGGATCAGGCCGACGCCGTAGGCCAGACCCATGTCGCGGAAGGTCTCGTAGGTGATCTGCGACTCGCCGTCCCACTTGAGCGCGTAGTCTCGATAGGGGTCCTGGGGCTGGCGGATGAAGTACTCCTGCAGCGTACCGCCGCCCGGGGTGGCGATCTTTATGATGTCGCCTCGCATCTGGAACACGCCGTACAGCGGGCTGTCGAGTGCGCCGGCCATGTCGGCGACAACGAAACTCACCGGCAACAGGTCCTTGTGGTACTGCGGCTGCTCGCGCACGGTGTCGCTGACCGTCACCAGCTCGCGGATGGGCACCAGCTTGCCGTCGGCGCTGCGCACCGCGAGCTGCAGCAGCGCGTCGAGGTCGCCGTGGCGCTCCGGCGGCAACTGCAGCACCGCGGCGGCGGGGTACTTGGTCTCGTCGTGCAGGTAGGCCGTGGCCTCGCCGGCCAGGCCGGCGCGCAGCGTGGTGACGATCGCCTGCTGCGGGACGCCCAGCATCGAGGCCTTCTGGCGGTCCACCAGCAGCATCGTCTTCGGGGCGGCGGCGATGCTGCTGTCGTCCACGTCGACGACGCCCGGCGTCTTCTCGAACACCGCGCGCACGGCCTTGGCCACCTGCTGCCGGCCCGTGGCTTCGGGGCCGTAGATCTCGGCGACGATGGGCGAGAGCACTGGCGGGCCCGGCGGCACTTCAACCACCTTGATGTTGGCGCCGTAGTGCTGGCCGATCTTCCGCAGCGCCGGCCGCACGCGCGTGGCGATGGCGTGGCTCTGGGCCTTGCGCTCGTGCTTGCCGACCAGGTTGACCTGCATGTCGCCGACGTCGCCACCGGCACGCAAGTAGTACTGGCGCACCAGGCCGTTGAAGTTGATCGGCGCGGCGGTGCCGGCATAGGCCTGGTAGTCGGTGACTTCCGGCACGGTGGCCAAGTAAGCGCCGAGTTCGTGCAGCACGGCGGCGGTCTGTTCGACCGGCGTGCCGGCGGGCATGTCGACGATGACCTGGAATTCCGACTTGTTGTCGAACGGCAGCATCTTCAGCAACACCAGACCCGTGGCCGGCAAGGCCAGGGAGATGGCGATCAGGACCGCGATGCCCAGGCCCAGGAAGCGCCGGTTGCGCGTCCCGCGCTCTTCATCGAGAAGCGGGCGGAAGAGCAGCTCGAAGACGGGCGCGATCTTCGCGGACAGGCCGTGGTGAACCGCGGCCTGCGGCGCAGCGCCGCTCGTGGCCGCCGGCGTAGCCTCCATCCACAGCCGCGCCAGCCAGGGCGTGACGACAAAAGCGATCGCCAGCGACAACAGCATGCCCATGCTGGCGTTGATCGGGATCGGGCTCATGTACGGGCCCATCAACCCCGACACGAACGCCATCGGCAGCAGCGCAGCGATCACGGTCAGCGTGGCCAGGATGGTGGGGCCGCCGACCTCGTCGACCGCGCCCGGAATGATCTGCGTCAGCGTGCGGCTCGGATACAGGCCTTGATGCCGGTGGATGTTCTCGACCACGACGATGGCGTCGTCGACCAGGATGCCGATCGAGAAAATCAGCGCAAACAGCGACACGCGGTTGAGCGTGAAGCCCCAGGCCCACGAAGCGAACAGCGTGACGGTGAGTGTCAGGATGACCGCGCTGCCGACGATAGCCGCCTCGCGCTTGCCCAACGCAATGAAGACCAGCGCGACCACCGAGGCGGTGGCGAATAGCAGCTTCTGGATCAGCTTCCGTGCCTTGTCGTCGGCCGACGCGCCGTAGTTGCGCGTCTCGGCGACCTGCACGTCATTGGGGATCACCGTGTTGCGCAAGGCCTCGACCCGCTTCATCACCGCGTTGGCCACGTCGATGGCGTTCTCGCCGGGCTTCTTGGTGATCGACAGCGTCACAGCCGGATACTCGGTACTCGCCGCGCCGTCTTTGCCGGCGATGCCGTGCCAGACATAACGGCTGGGCGGCGGCGGACCCTCGTGCACCTCGGCCACGTCACGCAGGAAGACGGGCTTGCCGCCGCGCACGCCGACCATCAGTTCGCTCACGTCGCTGGCCTGGCGCAAGAAGGGGCCCGACTCGATCGCGACCGAGCGGTTGCTCGCGATCAGTTCGCCCACCGGCAGACCGAGGTTGGCCGACTGCAGCGCCTGGCGCAGGTCCGACACCGTGATGCCGACACCGGACATGCGCGCCGGGTCGATCTCGACCATCACCGCGCGGCCCGGGCCGCCGATAGTCGTGACCTCGCGCGTGCCTGGAACCCGCTTGAGGTCGGCCTCGACGCTGTGCGCCACGCGTTCAAGGTCGTAGGGCCCTGCGTTCCGGTCTTGGCTGAACAAGGTCAGCGTGACGATCGGGACGTCGTCGATGCCCTTGGGCTTGATGATCGGGTCGAGCACGCCCAGGCCCTTGGGCAGCCAGTCGGCGTTCGAGTTCACCGTGTCATAGAGCCGCACCAATGCCTCGGTCCGCGACACGCCGACCTTGAACTGCACCGTGATCACGGCCAAGCCCGGCCGCGACACCGACATCACGTGCTCGACACCGGAGATCTGCGCCAGCACCTGCTCGGCGGGGCTGGCCACCATCTGCTCGACATCGCGCACCGCTGCCCCGGGGAAAGGGATCATCACATTGGCCATCGTGACGTTGATCTGTGGCTCTTCTTCGCGCGGGGTGACGGCCACAGCGAAGATGCCGAGCAGAAGCGCGACCAGCGCCAGCAAGGGCGTGATCTGCGCGAGCTGGAAGTAGGCCGCGATGCGGCCGGAGATGCCCATGGCGCCGTGCCCGGATTCGGTGTGGTCGGTTGAGGTCATGGCGCTGCCGTGGCGCGCGCGGCGGCCTGCGCATCGCTGACCACTTGTTCACCGGCCGTCAGGCCGGAAAGGATCTCGACCCGGTCGCCCTCGACCCGGCCCAAGCGCACTTGGCGCAGCACGGCTTTGCCGCTCGGGCCGAGCACGTACAGGCCGGTCATCTCAGCGCGGCGCACGACCGCTTCGAGCGGCACCGAGACAGCCACGGCTCCTCGGCCGGCATCCGCGGTTGGCAAGCGGAGCCACAGTCGCGCGAACATGCCCGGCGACATACCTGTCAAAGCCGCGGGCAACTCGGCACGCAGTTGCACCGTGTGCGTCGACGGATCGATGGTCGGCAGGATCTGCACCCGCGTCGGTGTCATCATGGCCAAAGACGGCGGCAGGCCAGGCAACTCGACGCGCGGCAATTGGCCCGCCACCATCTGCGATGCGACCGACTGCGGCACCGCCGCGGTGACGCGCAGCGCCGTCGGGTCGTACAACGTCAGCAGCGGCCGTCCCGGCATCGCCATATCGCCGAGAGACACCAGCACCTCGGCGACAACGCCTGCGAAGGGCGCACGCACGAGGTAGAAGCCGCTCTGGGTACGTGCCGCGCCGGCCTGCGCCAGTTGGGCATTGGCCTGGGCCTGTGCGGACTTGAACTCGGATTCGGCACGCTCCAGAGCCGCCTGGCTGATGTAGTTCTTCTGGAACAGCTGCTTCTGGCGCCCGAAGTCCTTGGCCGCCACGTCCAGGGCTGCGCGCGCGGCCTGGACTTGTGCGTCGCTGGCGGCGGCGGTCTGATCGGCCGCTCGCGCATCGATACGCAGCAGCAGTTGGCCGGTCTTGACGCGGTCGCCGACCTTGGCCTCCAGCTGGATCACGGCGCCCGAAACCTGCGCGGCGATCACGGTCTGGCGCACGGCCTCGACCACGCCGTCGAAGGACGACGTGGCCGAACTCGCCGCCGCCTGGGCTGGCGTCGCAATCAAGGGTTGCGCCGCCCACACCGCGCCTGAGCCCAGCACGAGGGCTGTGGCCAGGGCGAGCGGGGCAATGCGGCGGTAGAGCATGGACATCGGCTTTCTGGGAGACGAACAACCTAACCAGCGGCGGGATTCACCAGATGATACTACTATTTGCGCATGTAGCTAAGTAGGTAAGTAGACTCTTGCGCACAAACAAGCTGAGGAACCAGTTTCGAGGCATCATGGCTTCCGCTCAACAATCGGCGCATCCGCATGGAAGGTCTTCCCGACGAAGCATTGGCGCAGGTCGCGGCGTATTTCCAGGCGCTGTCGGAGCCGACGCGCCTGCAGATCCTCAACCTGCTGCGCCAGCAAGAGCGCAGCGTGGGCGAACTCGCCGAACTCTGCGGCTGCAGCTCGGCCAACATCTCGCGCCATTTGGCGCTGCTGACCCAGCGCGGCATGGTTGCGCGCCAGAGCCGCGGCAACAGCGCGATTTACGACATCGCCGACCCCTCCATCTATGCGCTGTGCGACCTGGTCTGCGGCAACATCGCCCGGCAGCTGGAGCGCGCCGCTCTGGGTCGTGCTGCGTTTATCAGGCCAGCCGCGAAACGCGCCAGATCGCGTTCGGCGTCTTGAAGTCGAGCTGCGCCACACGCTATGCGGGCGGCACATGGCTGAACTCTTCGAAGGCGGCGATCGCGCTGGCGGCATACATGAGCGAAGGACCGCCGCCCATATAGGTGGCCACGCCGACGGTTTCTTCGACTTCCTGCAGCGTGACGCCGAGCCTGACCAGCGTCTGCATGTGGAAGCCGATGCAGGGGTCGCAGCGCGCGGCCACGCTCAGGGCCAGCGCGATCAACTCCTTCGTCTTCCTGTCCAGCGCACCGCTGGCCGTGGCCGCCCGGCCCAGCTCGCCGAAGCTTTTCATCACTTCGGGCGTGCCGTTGCGCAGGGATGCGAGGTGGGTCGAGACCGTCCGCGTCAATCCGCGATAGCCGGTGGGCGAGTCCAACATCTCGATCCCCGTTAGTAGTGTAGAAGCCGGCACTCTCCTCCGACTCCTATTGATCTGGATTGATCAAGCGCAAGCGCCGGCCGGCTCGTCGGGAAAGAAATTGCGAAGCCGCGGACGGCACCGGCGCAGTCGACGGTTCAGTTGGAGGCAAGCTCTTGAACTTGCTGGTCATTGCGGGCCGGCTGCGTCTGGCGTTTCAGCAGTGGCTGCTAGCCTGAGAGCTGTGGGTTGAACCCGGCGCGCCGGCCCATCTCTGATTCGCTCAACAGCGCTGTCCGGCACGTTCGCAAGCACGGCACACTCGAACGAAGAAGGCCTGCCAAGTTCGACCTCAAAGCCACCACCCACATATTCACGAAGATTTCCGCCGGCGGAATGCAACGGGTCGTGGCCAAGAAGGAGTCCGACGCGACGCAGACGCGGTTGGTGAGTGAGCATCTGCGCGACATCGAAGGCGAGTTCAATAGAGGCGACTTCTCGGCTCCATCTCACATTTACGGCGCAGGCATGCCGGGGCTCGCGCAGCTCAAGACGGCCAGGCTCGGCGACATCGCCATTCGCAATGCAATCTCGAAATGGTCGGGATGCTGAAGGCGTCGGGAGACGAAGAAACCCCTACAGGCAACGCTCCCGAATCTCGCCTGTATCTACTTCATTTATGATTTGTGAATGAATGCAAAGATGACGTGGATTGATCGTGTCTGTGCCGAGGTCCTCCGGCGCTTGGGCGGACAACGTGTCACCCGTCAAGCTCTGCGCCACTCTCACCGCATGTTTCCTGCCTGTGAGGCGGGCAGCCAATGGCAGCGCTCTCGCTTCCTCCTGCGCACGGGTTGGTATCTGCGCACGTCCAGCGCCTGGTTTGCCTTCCTCGATGCGTCGCCATGGCGACGCAAGCAGGTTCGCCTAGCTCCCGGGCTGGCTGAACTCCTTCACCGTCCGTACCGACGCAGCGACCTGAATGGCGAAGAACGACTCGTCTCTGCCGTTTCGCACTGGCGCTCCTTGGAGCGAAGCGGCTGGGTAGCGCCTGCCTTGAACTTTCGCCAGGCACCTGTGCTGCTGGCGACTGTCCGCTGCAAGGACGGAACGACGATGGACGTCACGCTGTGCGCGTTGGAGCAATTCGCTAAAGAAGGCGACGCCTGCCTGCAACTGCGCAGCGGCGGCGAGGTGTTGTTCACGGCGGCCTTCTCACTCGGCAACTGCACCGAGGACGCAAGCCGCACCGTTGTCGATGTCGGTTGTCTGCAGGGTCCGAGCTCGCAAACCGGACGATCCCTCGTGCGCGACACGACGAAGCTGTTGCACGGCCTGCGCCCTCGCGATCTCATGCTGGAGTCGCTTCGTGCTGTGGGCGCCAGCGTCGGTGCGGAGGCGTTGATCGGCGTCTCCAGCCAACGTCATATCTACCGCAGCTGGCGCAAGCGCCGCAAGTTCGCCTTCGACTACGACGCTTACTGGCTTGAGAGGAAGGGAACGAGGCGAGCGGACGGAGATTTCACCGTGTTGGTTGATCACGCGCCGCATGACGTGGCGAGCTTGCCCTCCCGGAAGCGGGCAGAGGCCAAACGCCGTCAAGGCTTGCAAATCAATTTGAGGAAAAGCGTTTTGTCGGCTCTCCGCACTTCGCAGACTGTTCCAGAGCGAACCATGGCCAAGGAGGCATCCGTCGCGACAACGAACACGGCTGCCGTGGGTTAGCTGCGCTGGTACGCCACCTTAAACGTCGGACCGTCCTCACGTCGCGTCTTCGGGGGGTCGTAGCTCCGGGGATGGCGATGTTTGCGTAGCCCGGACGCCGCGAGTTTGGCAATGCTCATCCTAGACGTGCTGCCGCTCGGCCGGACCTGGCAGTCCTGCGACAGCGACAGCTTGTTGAATGGGATGGTGATGCGGGGCGAGGCCGCGATCACGACGTCGATTTCGGCTTTGCAGAATTTCATGAGGTCTCCTGAACGGTTGCAATGAGCGCGCTGTCTGCGTGCCCACGTGTTCTGAATCTCATCGGGGATTCGTTCTTCAAGCCTCCGGCACTGCCGCGGACACCGTTCTGGCCCCACTCGCTCGAACGCGCGGAGGTCGCGGGATGCATCGAAACCGCCGCCACGGCGTGCGGAGGACGTCGAGCGCGGAGGCGTTGCCTCGTCACTGTTGCGATCCTGCCGCGGCGAGAGGCAGAATCGCGCCCATGCCCGATATCACTTCGATCTTAAAGACTGAAATCATCCGAGTCGCGCGCCGCGAGATTCGCCGTGAAACCCAAGGCAGCAAGAAGGCGCAGCACGCCTACCGCTCGGACATAGCTGCGCTGAAGCGGCGCGTGCTGGCACTCGAGCGGCAACTACGCGGAGCCACCCAGGGCATGGCGCGTGCTGCGCCGCTGGCCTCCAGCGAGGATTCC
>JAYVVB010000012.1:0-4735 GCA_043787455.1 Rhizobacter sp. | reverse complement strand
GTGCCCGGCGGCAGCGCGATCTGCACCTGGGTCTGCGAGAGGTCGTCGGGCGGGATGAAGCCGGTCGGCAGGAGCGGCACGAGCGCGAGGCCGCCGAAGAAGAAGACGAGCGCGCCGATCGTGGTCAGGATCCGGTGGCGCAGGCACCAGCGCATCCAGCTCATGTAGACCCCGAGCCATCGACCTTCGACGTACGCCTTCTTCGGCGGCTTGAGCACGTACGCCGACATCATCGGCGTGAGCATCCGGGCGACGACGAGCGAGAAGAAGACGGCGATCGCCGCAGTCCAGCCGAACTGGACGAAGAACTTGCCCGGCACGCCGCTCATGAACGCCGTCGGCAGGAACACGGCGATGAGCGTGAACGTCGTCGCGATGACCGCCAGGCCGATTTCATCGGCCGCCTCCATCGCCGCGACATACGGCTTCTTGCCCATGCCGAGGTGACGCATGATGTTCTCGATCTCGACGATCGCGTCGTCGACCAGGATGCCGACGACGAGCGAGAGCGCGAGCAGCGTCACGCCGTTGAGCGAGAACCCGAGCAGCGACATCACCCAGAACGCCGGGATGATCGAGAGCGGCAGGGCCGTCGAGGCGACCAGCGTAGCGCGCCAGTCGCGCAGGAACAGGAAGACGACGAGCACGGCGAGCGCCGCGCCTTCGTAGAGCAGCGTCATCGAGCCTTCGTAGTTCTGCTCGACCGGGTCGACGAAGTTGAAGGCCTCGGTGATGGTGATGCTCGGCGTCGTCGCCTTCAGCGTCGTCAGCGCCGCGCGCACGCCGCGCTCGACGTCGACCTCGCCGGCGCCGCGCGTGCGCACGATCTCGAAGCCGACGACCGGCTGGCCGTTGAGGTAGGCCGCGGAGCGCTTTTCGCCGACCGTGTCCATGACGCGCGCGACCTGATCGAGTCGGATGCGCCGGCCGTCGCTGAGGTTGATCTCCATCTGCGCCAGCTCGGCGGCCGACTGCACGGTCGCGATCGTGCGCACCGACTGCTCGGCGCCGCCGACGTCGGTGCGCCCGCCCGAGCTCTCGCGCTGCGTCTGACGCAGCTGGTGCGAGATGTCGGCAGCGGTGGCGTTGAGCGCGAGCAGGCGCGCCGGGTCGAGCTCGACGCGCACCTCGCGGGTCGCGCCGCCGACCCGCGTCACCGCGCCGACGCCGCGCACCGCGAGCAGGGTGCGCGTGATGGTGTCGTCGACGAACCACGAGAGCGCCTCGTCGTCCATGCGGCTCGACGCGACCGTGTAGGTGAGGATCGGCGAGCCGGCGAGATCGAACTTGGAGATGATCGGATCGCGCAGGTCGGCGGGCAGGTCGGAGCGCACGCGCGCGACCGCGTCGCGCACGTCGTCGACCGCTTCCTGCGTCGGCTTTTCGAGGCGAAACTCGACCGTCGTCCTCGAGACGCCGTCCTGCACCGAGGTGTAGATGTGCTTGACGCCCTGCAGCGTCGCGATCTGGTTCTCGAGCTTTCTCGCGACGTCGGTTTCGAGCTGCGAAGGCGATGCGCCCGGCAGCGACGCCGTGACCGTGACGGTCGGCAGATCGATGTCGGGGAAGTTCTGGATCTTCATCGTTTTGAAGCTCATCAGGCCGATGGCCGTGAGCATGATGAAGAGCAGCACCCCGGGGATGGGGTTCTTGATCGACCAGGACGAGACGTTGATCATGGCCGGGGCGGCGTTGCCGACGCGCCCGTTGCGACGCGCGGTGCGGCGGCGGAGGCGCTCATCGCCTGCGGCACGTCGACGACGCGAACCGTGTCGCCCTCGGCGAGGAAGCCGCCGCCGGAGACGACGACGCGCGACTGCGGGTCGAGACCGTCGGTGACTTCGATGCGGTCGCCGGCGCGTCGGCCGACGCCGATCTTCACTTGCGTCACTTTGGAGTCGGCGCCGACCTTGAAGACGTAGCTGAAGCCGTCGCGCAGCTGCACCGCGCTCTGCGGCAAGGTCAGCGCGCTCGAGCTGCCGATGTCGAACTCACCGCGCGCGAACATGCCGGCGCGCGCGCCGGCGGGCGCGGGCAGGTCGACGTAGACGATACCGTTGCGCGTCTGCGGGTCGACGGTCGGCGCGACCATGCGCACGACGCCCGCGATTGGCGTGCCGCCGGCCGGTGTGATGGCGACCTTCACGCCAGGCTGGATCAGCGCCATGTCGGCCGCAGCGACTTCGGCGCGCCATTCGAGCCGGCCGCCCCGGATCATGCGAAAGAGCTCCTGGCCGGCGGGCAGCACCGCGCCGACGGTTGCGCTGCGCGACGAGATCACGCCGTTGTCGGGCGCGAGCACGGCGGTCTGGGTCAGCTTCAGCTGGCGCGACTGCGCCGCAGCGCGCTGGGCATCGAGACGCGCCTTGGCCGTGCGCTCGGCGGTGAGGTACTGGTTGATCGTCGCTTCACTCAGCGCCCCGGTCGCGCGCAGGCTTTTGGCGCGTTCGGCGTTGGCGGATGCATCGGCGAGCGTCGCCTCGGCTTCGGCCACCGTCGCCCGCGATTGCAGCAGGTCGGCCTGCATCGTGTCGGGAGAGAAGGTCGCGAGCGTCTGGCCACGCTTGACGACGTCGCCGACGTTGACCTTGACATCGGCGATGCGCAGGCCATTCGCCTCGGTGCCGATGACCGCTTCCTGCCAGGCGGCGATGTTGCCGTTGGCGCGCGCCCCGATCGCGAGCGTGGCGGGCTTCGGCTGGGTGACGACGACGCTCAGGGCCGGTTTGGGCGGCGTGGCCTTCTTGTCGTCTGCGGCGTGTGCGCGCAGGCCCATCACGGCAGCGGCCGCGACGACGAGCGCCACGCCGGCGGCCGCGAGCAGACGGGGAGCGGAAGGACGGTTCATGGCGATGCAGGGTCGGGTGGGGAGCTCGCGGCAGTGCGGGCGTCGGTGCGCTCCGACCAGCCGCCGCCGAGCGCGCGATAGAGGGCGATCCATGCCGCGACGCGTTCGCGCCGCAGGTCGATGAGCGTGTTCTGCGCCGCGAGCGCGCTGCGCCGCGCGTCTTCGAGCTCGAACAGCGTGCCGAAGCCGCTCTTGTAGCGCGCCTCGGTGGCGCGGAAGGAGACCTGGAAGTTGTCGGCGGCGGTCTGTGCGTCGGCGCTGCGGTCGGCCGTGCCCTGCAGGGCGAGGAGGGCCTTCTCGACGTCGCGCACCGCGCCGCGCAGCGTCGCCGCGTAGTTGCTCGACGCCTCGTCGAAACGCGCCCGCGCGGCGACCACGCTGGCGCGGCGCGCGCCGGCGTCGAACAGCGGCAGCGTGACGGCGACCGGGCCGATGCTCCAGGTGCGGCCGTCGACCGAGAAGCCGCTCGACTCGAAGCGCGAGGCGGCGACGCTGCCGGCCAGCGTGATCCGCGGCCATTGCTCGGCGCGCGCTTCGCGGATGTCGGCGCTCGCGGCGACGACCTCGCGGGCGCGCGCGTCGACATCGGGACGCTGCGCGAGGGCCGCGGCCGGAACGCTCGGCACGGCGATGTCCGCGGGCTGGGGCAAGCGAGCGACGGCGCTCGTGAGTAGTGCCCGCAAGTCGGGCTCGGCGACGCCGGTCAATGCGACCAACGCCTTCACGTCCTGCTCGCACTGCTGGCCGATCTGCTTGACGGTGAAGAGCCCCTGGGCGGCGCTGGCGAGCGTGAGCGAGGCGTTGGCGCGAGACTCGAAGCCGCTCTTCATGCTGAGGCCGGTGAGACGCGCTGTCTCGGCGCGCGAGTCGGCGTCGAGCCGGGCCTGTGACAGCCGCGCTTCGCAGGCGCGCAACTCGACGTACTGGCTCGCCGTCTCGGCCGCGACCGAGACACGCGCGTCGTGCCACGCCGCTTCGGCGCCCGACAGGCGCGCTTCGGTGGCGTCGCGCGCAGCCCGGGCGCGCCCGAAGACGTCGATCTCCCAGCTCGCCTGGAGGCCCGCGCTCGCGCTCGTGCCGAGCGGGAAGCTCAGGTCCTGGCGGCTGCGCGACGCCGTCGCCGAAGCGTCGAGCGACGGCAGCAGCGCCGCGCCGGCCGCGACCCGGCGCGAGCGGGCGTCGGCGATGCGGGCACCGGCACTCGCGACCGTGGGGCTCGCGTCCTCGGCCGCCGTGACCAGGCGCGAGAGCACCGGATCGTCGAACTGCTCCCACCAGCGGGCGAGGCCGGCGCCGGTGCCGCCGTGCGGCAACGGGGCGTACCACGCCGGCGCTATTGGCGCTGTCGGGCGTGGCGATTCGGGCGGTGTCGCGCATGCCGCGATCGATGCGGCGGCGACGAGAGCGGCGAAGGCGTCGCGTTTCATGGCGGGCGAAGTCTACGGGGTCGAGCCGCGGCCTTCAGTCGCCAGGGCAGCACGGCGGGCGCTGATCTACGCCTTGTCGCGTCGGCGCGGATGCTCGAGGAAGAAGCGCAGCATTTCGCGCGATGCGTCCGGTCCCGCAGGGTCGGTGTACGAGCCTTCAGGAGCGCCGCCCGACCAGGCGTGCGGCGCGCCGTGGATCAGCCATTGCTCGGCCAAGCTGGGCGTATCGGTCGCCGCACCTTCGCCGTGCCAGACCGAGCGGCGAAAGCTGCGCGCGCCGTTCGTCGACGTGCCTTCGCTGTCGGCGCGCACGCTCGGGTCGTCGCTGGCCAAGGCGGCCGCGATGACGGCGTCGCCGTTGGCCGAGGCCACTGTCGAGTCGGCGTCGCCATGGAACACGATCACGGGAACGCTCGGCAGCGTCGCCAGGGTCTTGTCCGTCGGCGACGGGGTCGGCGAT
>JAYVVB010000011.1:0-6507 GCA_043787455.1 Rhizobacter sp. | reverse complement strand
ATATAGTTGAGGAGCCGCTGATATTGCGTCACCAGAATCGTCGCGTTCTCCGGGGAACGGAGCTTGTTCACCCCCTCGGCGACGATACGCAGGGCATCGATGTCGAGCCCGGAATCGGTCTCGTCGAGGATCGCCAGGGTCGGCTCGAGCAGCGCCATCTGCAGGATCTCGTTCCTCTTCTTCTCACCCCCCGAAAAGCCTTCGTTGACGCTTCTCTCGAGGAACTCGGGGCTCATGTCGAGCAGCTTCATCTTCTCGCGCACCAGGTCGTCGAACTCGAGCGGGTCGAGTTCGTCCTTGCCGCGACCGGCCTGCACCGTGTTGTAGGCCAGGCGCAGGAACTGGCTGTTGCCGACGCCGGGAATCTCGATCGGGTACTGGAAGGCCAGAAAAACGCCGGCGCGGGCGCGCGCTTCGGGCGCCAGGTCGAGCAGGCTCTTGCCTTCGAATAGCACCTCGCCGGCCGTCACCTGATAGGCGGTGTGGCCGGCCAGCACCTTGGCAAACGTACTCTTGCCCGAGCCGTTCGGACCCATGATCGCGTGCACCTCGCCGCTCTTCACCAAGAGGTCGAGGCCCTTGAGGATCTCGACGCCGTCGATGCCCGCGCGCAGGCCGCGCACTTCGAGCAGCGTCCTGCTGCCGGCGCGAATCATCCGACGCTCCCTTCGAGCTTCAAGCCCAGCAACTGGGTCGCCTCGACCGCGAACTCCATCGGCAGCTGGCGGAACACGTCCTTGCAGAAGCCGTTGATGATCATCGAGACTGCGGCCTCGGCGTCGATGCCGCGCTGCGCGAAATAGAAAAGCTGGTCTTCGCCGATCTTCGACGTCGACGCCTCGTGCTCGACTTGGGCGCTCGGGTTGCGAACCTGGATGTACGGATATGTGTTGGCGCTGCAACGGTCGCCGATCAGCATCGAGTCGCACTGCGAATGATTGCGTGCGCCGGAGGCCGTGGGCAGGATCTTCACCAGGCCGCGGTAGCTGTTGCTCGATTCTCCCGCCGAGATGCCCTTGCTGACGATCGTGCTGCGCGTGTTCTTGCCGATGTGGATCATCTTCGTTCCGGTATCGGCCTGCTGGTGATGGTTGGTCACCGCGACCGAATAGAACTCGCCCACCGAGTTGTCACCGACGAGAACGCACGATGGGTACTTCCAGGTGATCGCCGAGCCGGTCTCTACCTGGGTCCAGGAGATTCGTGAGGCAACGCCTTTGCAGAGGCCCCGCTTGGTGACGAAGTTGTAGATGCCGCCGACGCCGTTGGCGTCGCCTGCATACCAGTTCTGCACCGTCGAATACTTGATGTCGGCATGATCGAGAGCGACCAGCTCGACGACCGCGGCGTGGAGCTGGTTGCTGTCGAACTTCGGCGCCGTGCAGCCTTCGAGGTACGACACCGAGGCGCCTTCCTCGGCAACGATCAGGGTGCGCTCGAACTGGCCCGTCTGCTCGGTGTTGATGCGAAAGTAGGTCGAGAGCTCCATCGGGCACTTCACCCCCTTCGGAATGAAGCAGAACGAGCCGTCGGTGAAGACCGCCGAATTGAGCGCCGCGTAGTAGTTGTCACCGCTCGGCACCACCGTGCCGAGGTACTTCCTGACGAGCTCGGGGTGCTCCTGCACGGCTTCGGAGATCGAGCCGAAGATCACGCCGGCCTCGGCGAGCCTTTTCTTGTAGGTGGTCGTCACCGAGACGCTGTCGAAGATCACGTCGACCGCGACGTTGGCGAGCGTGGCGCGCTCGTGCATCGGCACTCCGAGCTTCTCGAAGGTGCGCAGCAGCTCCGGGTCGACCTCGTCCATGCTGGCGAGCTTGGGCCTTGGCTTCGGCGCCGAGTAGTAGCTGATTGCCTGGAAATCGATCTTCGGGTAAGTGACATGCGCCCACTCGGGCTCGGTCATCGTCAGCCAGTGGCGAAAGGCCTTCAGGCGAAACTCGAGCAACCAATCGGGCTCGTTCTTCTTCCCCGAGATGAGGCGGATGGTGTCTTCCGTGAGGCCCTTGGCGGCGACGTCCGACTCGATGTCGGTGACGAAGCCGTGCGCGTAGGGCCGGTCGACGAGGTTCTGCAGCAGGGCACTCATTCGTCATCCTTCAGCGCGGCGCAGACGCACCCGCCTTCAAGTTGAAACTCTCACCGCAGCCACAGGTGCTGTCGGCGTTGGGGTTCTCGAACTCGAAGCTCTGCTTGAGACCGACCGTCGTGAAGTCGAGGCGGGAGCCGTCGATGGCGGCGAGGCTTTGCGCGTCGACCAGCAGCACCGCGTCGTGGTCCTCGAAGCGCTGGTCGCCGATACGCTGCTCGTCGGCAAGCTCATAGGTGTAGGCGAGCCCCGAGCAACCGACGTTCTTGACGCCGACCCGAAGGCCGATGCCAGCGCCGCGCTTGGCGATCTGATTGCGAATCTGGCTAGCAGCGGCCTGGGTCAGGGAGATGGTCATCTTTGCTTTCGCGTGGCAGGAGGAAGCGACACCCTCGTCGAAGCCCCGGTACAAAATCAGATGGGGGTGAAATTCGGTTTATCCGGGAATTCTTGCTTCCGAACGCGTGAAACTCCTCAACAACCAGTCGCGATCTTACGGACGTGTCCATGACCCTGTCGCTGCGAGTGTCGGCGCGAGATCGAACTGTCTGGCTTCGTTGGGCAAGATCTATCGCTCAACCGCCCGCACCGGGCCGGTCAGCACGAAGCCGCGCGAGCGCTCGGGCAGTTCGCCTTGCCGCGATAGGGACCGAATTTGAGCCGGGGCGAATCCTTCACGGGCGCCCGGTCTGCCAACTTCTGTTGTATGCATCCACGAACGAGCCGATCCTCGGAGCGGTACTCGCCTTCGACCACACAAAGATTGCCGGCCGGAAACGGCACATCCCAGACCGTGTGTTGCAGTGTGATGAAGTTCCCGTTCAGTGTGGGTCAGACCAGCAGCTTCAATCCGCCGAGCAGCGTTGGAATCAGCTCCGACACCGTCGGGTGGATATGCATCGCGCGCTGGATCACCGTGTACGGCGCGCCGGTGTACATGACGTCGAGGATCGAATGGATCACCTCGTCGCCTTCGATCCCGAGCAGCGCGGCGCCGAGAATTTTATGCGTCTCGGCATCGACGACGATCTTCATGAAGCCCGCGGTCTCGATGCGCTCGACGGCGCGACCGACTCGCGTCATCGGCATCGTCGCGGCCAGCGCCTTGCGTCCGGAGGCCCGGACCTCGCGCTCCGTCATGCCGGCACGCCCGAGTGGCGGGTCGATGTAAAGCGCATACGCCGGAATGCGATCGCTGACGCCGCGCGAGTCGCCGTCGAGCAAATTGGCCGAGACGATCTCGTAGTCGTTATACGAGGTGTGCGTGAACGCGCCCCGGCCGTTCACATCGCCCATCGCCCAGATGCCGGGCACGCTGGTGCGGAGCTGATCGTCGACGACGATGTAGCCGTGCTCGTCGAGCGCGACGCCGGCGCGATCGCAGCCCAGGTCATCGGTGTTCGGGCGCCGGCCCACGGCGATGAGCAGGTGCGAGCCGACGATCTCGTGCGGCTCCTCGTTGCAACCCAGTTGCAGCGCGACGCCGGCGCCGCTCGGCTTTACCGACAGGCATTCGGCGTTCAGGCGGACGTCGATACCCTCGGCTTCGAGAATCAAGCGGATCGCCTCCGAGACCTCGTCGTCCTCGCGCGCGATCAGCCGCGGGCCCTGCTCGATCACCGTGACGCCGCTGCCGAAGCGCCGCATCATCTGCGCGAATTCGAGCCCGATGTAGCTGCCGCCGACGATCAACAGATGCTTGGGCAAAACGTCGAGTTCCATGATGCTGGTGTTGGTGAGGAAAGCGACCCCTTCGAGGCCAGCGATTTTCGGCACCAACGCGCGGGCCCCGGTGTCGATGAAGATCTGCGGCGCCGTCAACGTGCGCTCGCCGACGCGCACGCGGTGCGCCGCCTCTAAGCGGCCGTGGCCGTGGATCAGTTCGAGGTTGGTGCGCTTGCTGATCCAGTCGGTGACACCCTCGACCGATTTCTTCACGACCGCGTCCTTGCGCGCCTTGACCCGGGCCATGTCGACGCGCACCGGTCCGCCGATCTCGACGCCGAACTCCGCGCAGCGGCGGGCGACGTGCGCGGCTCGCGCGCTGGCGATCAGCGTCTTGGTCGGGATGCAGCCGTCGTTGACACAGGTGCCACCGATCAGGTTGCGTTCGAGGATCGCCGTCTTGCATCCCGCATCGGCGAGCCGCACAGCGAGCGGAGGCCCGGATTGGCCAGTGCCGATCACGATCGCGTCAAAGACTTCGGGCCCGGCGCTGGAAGGTACAGAGTGGTTGGTCATGATGTTTTCTGACGCGGAAAAGATGCCGGCCCGAAAGCCGACGCACAGGTATTCAACATTCGGTCACGGGCTACGGTGGCGAGTATCGAGCCGGCGTCTTGCGATCGGTGCGAAGTCGCCGGTGAGCTTTGTGAGTACGACACGGCGCCGCCCGGTTCGAGCCACTCGTACGACTTCGTCTGGTCGGCCATTGCGACGTAGCTCGAACCGAGGCCGACTGCGGCAGCAAGAGCGACGCGCCAACGCTGCGAGAAGTTCGCGCTCTTCATGGGCTTTCTCTTCGACCGCGCCCTTCAGGTCAGCGCGAGCGCGGGTGTGCGGTGAAGAACGTTTCAAGACCGTCGACCAGAACGAGCTCGATGTCGGCAGCGAAATGCATGAGCTTCGGGTCTTTCCGATCCGCCGCCTCCTTCATGCCGAGCAAGGTTCGATTCATGGCTTCCTTGAGGGTGGCGTCGGAGGTCTTGGGTTCGATGGCTGCCCACCATGCCGAAGCTTCCCGGACCGTTTCGGACACCTGAGTCCAACTCACGGAACTCAAAGACAGCAAGGCGTTCACCTTGAAGCCCACGTAGTCCAGCTGAGCCACCTGTACCGGAACCGCCCTCGGACCGCGCGGGATGGCTTCCTGGAGCAGTCGGTACGCCTCGATCGATTGAACCCCCACCGCACCGCGGTCTCCGGTCGACCAGGCGCCTCTGACACCGGTCACGAGCACATCGAGGGCCTTTTTGCGGTCTGGTGACAGCGCCTTGGCAAGCCGAGCGTCGAACGCGTTGATATCAGACATCGCCTTCTCGAACGCAGCGCCGTCGATCGACGGCGCGCTCTCGCTCAATTGCTCGGCGATCTCGCTGGCCTGAGACAGAGCACCCGTGGGAGGGTGTGTTGATCTTGCGGCCAACGCCGGACAGGCAACACCGATGAGAAGTGCCAGTGCCAGTACGGCACCGAAACGAGCGTGAACTGGGCAGACGAGCTGCTTGAAGGATTTCATGTCATTCCTCTCGAAGGGAAAGCTCAGGCATCGGAGCTCCTTTGTTCAGCCCGTTGCGGAATCAACGCGATGCCGGCGACGATGCAGCCGAGCAGGACCAGCGAAGCGATCAGCCGGCTGAAGTGCAGCCCGCCCTGGGCCACGGGCTTGTCCAGGAGGTCACCGAGAGTCGCGCCGAGCGGGCGTGTGAGGACGAAGGCCGCCCAGAACAGGATCGTGTGCGAGATCTTCGTCCAATAGTAGAGCGCGGCGACGACCAGCAGGCCGGCTCCGAAGATCATTGCGCCGTATTCGTAGCCGAGACCGAAGCCGCCGCGGTCCGAGCCCGCCACCCAGTCGCCGAGCGCGGTACCCAGCGTCTGCGAAAAGAGGATCGTGCACCAGTAGAACCACTCGGCCCCGGGCTTGGTGATGCTCTTGACCGATACGGTGCCCTCGACCCAGCGCCACGTGCCCAGACTGGCGATGAGCAGGCCGGAGACGATCGCCACGCCGCCGGGATAGCCGATGCCCATGGAGCGATCCGCGAAGTCAGCCAGCGTCGTTCCGAGCGTGGTCGTGGCGACGATGGTGGCCCAAAAGAGAGCCGGATGGAGCTTTGCCGCCTTGACCTGCCCGAACACGAGGCCGATGAAGATAGCCGTGAAGATCGCGCTGCCGACGAGGTAGCCGAGCTTGAGCGACATCGTCACCCAGTCGCCGCCGGTTTCGCCGAGCGTCGTGGCGAGGACCTTGACGACCCAGAAGCCGAACGTTACTTCGGGGACCTTGCTGACAGCGTCTTCGGCCAAGCGCATGTCGTTCTTCATGGTTCTTCTTTCCGGGAGGAGGGACGCCCGCGTCACCGGCAAGGACCATGCCCGACTGCCGGCGACGACAACGCTATCCGGCGAGGGCCGGCGCGCTTGCCAGTGCCGAAAAGCTCAATCGGGATGGGGGCGTTCCTCCTTTGCTGCGCGACTTCGCCAGACGTCACTCCCCTATTGCGACAGAACCGTGCAAAGTCGCAGTAGCTATATCCGCCACTTAGCGGGCGCGCGAATTGCGCTGCAGCTCGCCATAGTTCCTGGGCGTCGACGGCTTGAACAAGGTCGCCCCGGCGCACCAGGATCACGGGCTTGCCATGCGCATGCGCGAGCAGCAGCGTACGGTCTTCGATCGACGCGAGCGAGATACCGTG
>JAYVVB010000010.1:0-28416 GCA_043787455.1 Rhizobacter sp. | reverse complement strand
CTCGTCGGCGGTCTTCGGCTGCTCCGGCGTGCCGCGCCAGGCCCGGCGCATCGAATCGTCGCGCGTCAGGCCTTTCGCGCGCTCGGCGATCTCGATCAGCCGCTCGCCCGCTGTCGCCGGCGCCTCGCCGGCTTTCAGCTTCGGCGTGCGATTGAGAACCACGTCCTCGACGCGCTCGCGCAGCTCGGGATCGAGGTCGTCGTAGACGCCGACCATGCCGGCGTTGACGATGCCCATGTCCATCCCGGCCTGGATGGCGTGGTAGAGGAACACGGTATGGATCGCTTCCCTCACCGGATCGTTGCCGCGGAACGAAAAGCTCACGTTCGAGACGCCGCCCGAGACCTTGGCGCCGGGCAGGTTCGCCTTGATCCAGCGCGTGGCATTGATGAAGTCGACGGCGTAGTTGTCGTGCTCCTCGATGCCGGTCGCGATCGCGAAGATGTTCGGGTCGAAGATGATGTCTTCGGGCGCGAAGCCGACCTCGTCGACGAGGATCCTGTAGGCGCGGGCGCAGATCTCGGTCTTCCTCGCAAAGGTGTCGGCCTGGCCCTTCTCGTCGAAGGCCATCACGACGGCGGCAGCGCCGTAGCGGCGCACGAGCTTGGCCTGGTGGCGAAACGCCGCCTCGCCCTCCTTCATCGAGATCGAGTTGACGATGCCCTTGCCCTGCACGCATTGCAGGCCGGCCTCGATCACCTCCCACTTCGAGCTGTCGATCATGATCGGCACGCGCGCGATCTCGGGCTCGCCGGCGACGAGATTCAGAAAGCGCACCATCGCCGCCTTCGAATCGAGCATCGCCTCGTCCATGTTGATGTCGATGATCTGGGCGCCGTTCTCGACCTGCTGGCGCGCGACGCTCAACGCCTCCTCGAACTGGCCGCCGAGGATCAGGCGCGCGAACGCCTTCGAGCCGGTGACGTTGGTGCGCTCGCCGATGTTGACAAAGAGCGAGCCGGTGCCGATGAGGACGGGCTCGAGGCCGGAGAGCTTGAGAGGCGGAACCGCCTTCGGGTCGCCCATCACGCCGCCAGGAGCTCGCCGAAGAGCTCGCCCTTCCTGCCGGTGCGCGGCTGGTAGCGGCCGACGCGATCGGCGATCTGCGCGATGTGCTCGGGCGTCGTGCCGCAGCAGCCGCCGGCGATGTTGAGGAAGCCCGACTTGGCGAACTCCTCGAGCAGCCCCGCCGTGATCTCGGGCGTCTCGTCGAAGCCGGTCTCGCTCATCGGATTGGGCAGGCCGGCGTTCGGATAGCAGCTTACAAAGGTGTCACCGGCGACGCGCGCGAGCTCCTCGATGTACGGCCGCATCAGCGCCGCGCCGAGGGCGCAGTTGAGGCCGATCGCGAGCGGCCGGGCATGGCGCACGCTGTGCCAGAAGGCGTTCACGGTCTGGCCCGAGAGGATCCTGCCCGAAGCGTCGGTGACCGTGCCCGAGACGATCACCGGCAAGCGCTCGCCGGTCGCTTCCATCAGCTCGTCGAGAGCGAAGATCGCCGCCTTGGCGTTGAGGGTGTCGAAGATCGTCTCCACGAGGAACAGGTCGCAGCCGCCTTCGAGCAGACCCTCGGCCTGCTCGCGATAGGCGTCGCGCAACTCGGCAAAGGTGACGTTGCGGGCCGCCGGGTCGTTGACGTCGGGGCTGATGCTCGCCGTCTTCGGCGTCGGCCCGAGCGCGCCAGCGACGAAGCGGGGCTTGTCGGCGCTGGTGAACTTGTCGCAGGCCTCGCGCGCCAGGCGCGCGCCGGCGACGTTCATCTCGCGCGCATAGGCGCCGAGGTCATAGTCGGCCTGGGCGACCGAGGTCGCGCCGAAGGTGTTGGTCTCGACGATGTCGGCGCCGGCCTGCAGGTACTGCTCGTGGATCGACTCGATGATGTCGGGCCGGGTGATCTGCAGCAGGTCGCCGTTGCCCTTCAGGCTCTTGCCGTGATCCCTGAAGCGCTCGCCGCGATAGTCGGCCTCGCTGAGCTTGTAGCGCTGGATCATCGTGCCCATCGCCCCGTCGAGGATGACGATGCGATGCTTGAGGATGTCGGCGAGCGCGGCGCCGCGGGTGTAGGGCTGGCTCTTCATGGGCCGATTGTAGGAAAAGGGCGCCGATCCTTCAGTGCAAGGCCCCGGCCGCGGTCGCGCTGTAGAGCGAATCGCGGAACTCGAGCGCGCGCGGGCCGACGTCTTCCATCGCCCAGCTCGACAGCGCCCGCGCCGTCATCGGCCGCGCGAACAGGAAGCCCTGCAGCTCGTGGCAGCCGAAGGCGCGCAGGATCTGGTGCTGCGCCTCGGACTCGACCCCTTCGGCGACGACCTTCAGGCCGAGCGCATGGGCGAGCTTGACGATGCCGTCGACGACCGCGCGCGCGTCGGCGCTGGTCTCGAGGTCGAGGACGAAGCTCTTGTCGATCTTCAGCTCGCCGGCGCGCAGCTTCCTCAGGTACGACAGGCTCGAGTAGCCGGTGCCAAAGTCGTCGATCGAGATGTTGACGCCGAGCGCGCTCAGCCGCTCGACCATGCGGATCGCGTTCGACGCGTCTTCCATCGCCACCGATTCGGTGATCTCGCAGGTGAGGAGCTGCGGCCGGATCTCGTTGCGGCGCAAGGCCATGTCGATCCGGTCGACGAGATCGAAGTGGCGCAGCTGGTGTGCCGAGAGATTGATGGCGACGCGCATCTGCAGGCCTTCGTCGCGCCACTCGCCGGCCTGGCGGCAGGCCTCGTCGATGAGCCAGTTGCCGAGCGCGCCGATCAGGCCGAAGCGCTCTGCTATCGGGATGAACTGGTCGGGCCCGACCATGCCGCGCTGCGGATGCTCCCAGCGCATCAGCGCCTCGGCGCCGGTGATCTCGCCACTCGGCGCGTGGATCTTCGGCTGGTAGACGAGGTGGAGCTGGCCCTCGGCCAGCGCCCGGCGCAGGTCGCGCAGGAGATCGAGCTGGTCACGCGCGCCGTGCATCATGCGCTGCTCGAAGAAGGCGTAGCTGCCGCCGCCGCCGCTCTTCGCGTAGCGCATCGCCGCCTCGGCATTGGCGATGATCTCCGAGGCCGGGCCGTGCTCCGGGTAGAGGGCGATGCCGATCGAACTCGACACCGTCGCCTCGTGGCCGTTCATGCGGCACGGCTCGCCGATCGAGGTCTGCAGGCGCTCGGCGAAGATCGCCGCGTCCTCGCCGTTAGGATCAGCGCCGACGAGCATCACGTACTCGTCGCCGCCGAGGTGGGCGACACGGTCTTCCGGCCGCGCGAAGCGCTTCAGCCGTGCCGCGGTCTCGCGCAGCAGGAGGTCGCCGGTGAGGTGGCCGAGCGATTCGTTGACCGGCTTGAAGCCATCGAGGTCGATGAAGAGAACGGCGAGCTTCTTCTTGCCCTTGTCGGCCGCCTGCACCGCCTGGGCGAGCAGGCCGTCGAACATCAGCCGGTTCGGCAGGCCGGTGAGGCCGTCGCGAAAGCTGCTTCGCTCGAGCTCGCTCTCGGCGCGGCGCAGCGACCGACGCAGGTTCGCCTCGAGGACCGAGAACAGCAGGCTGACGAGCAGGATCGCGACCGATCCCACCGACGCGAGCAGGGTCAGCGTCGTCGACGTCAGGCGGTCGGCGTTGGCAGAGGCGAACTGACTCTCGAGGCCGGCCGCGCCGATCACCAGCTGCTGGCTTACGACAAGACTGACGCCGAACGCGAGGGCCGACGCCGCCTGCCAGCGCCAGCACGGCGACCGCGTACGTTCGCCGCCGCGGAAGAAGGCGCCGAAGGCGATCATGCAGCCGCCCGCGGCGCTGGCGAAGGCGCCGACGAACGGCAACGGCTGCCACTCGATGCCCGGCGTCAGGCCGATCGGCATCAGGCCAAGCGCATGGCTGCCGACGCTGCCGATGCCGAGGGCGACGGCGCCGAAGCCGACTCGGCCCGGCGTTGCGACCCGGCCGGCGACGGCGCCGAGGCCGGCGAAGCTGGCGACGAGCGCCGCGATCCAGACGCCGCAGATGCCGAGCGCGTCGTAGCCGACGGCGAAGGGCAGCGGCTCGGCGGCGATGCCGATGATCTGGCTCGACCAGATGCCGAGCGCCAGCGCCGACGCCGCGCCGAACAGCCATAGGATGCCGTTGCGCGTGTGCAGGATGCGGACCCGTCGCGCCAGGTCGAGGGCGACATAGGCCGCGAGGCTGCCGATCGCCGCCGCGAACACGAGCGCCAGCATTGCCGGCGTCACCGATTGCACCCCGGGGCTGATCAACTCGACCGTCATGAGCCTCTCGAACGCGACTACGTCGCGCGCGATCCCCGCGTTCGCGCGCTCTCCACCCTATCGGCAGGGCCGGCGCGAACTTGAGGCGGGCGTCAGTGGATGACGAGCGGCTGCGGCATCAGCGAGGCAAAGCCGCCGATGTAGTCGTCGATGTCTTCCTCGCTCGGCTTGGTCTCCATCAGCGCCTCGACGCCAGCCTTGAAGCGATCGGCCATCGCGCCTTCGATGAAGATGTCCTTCTGTGCGAACTTGTCGACGATCTCGAAGCCACCGCGCGGCGCTTCGGCCTGGTCGGCGCCGGGCGCGCCGGGGATCTCGAAGATCACGACAGTGAAGCTGTCAGAGTTGTAGAGCATGTGCATGGCGTGTCTCTCCTGTGCCCTAGCTGCGGCGCCTGGCCGCGATTGCAAGGGCTCAGGAGGCGGGCTCGATGCGCTCGAGCAGGAGGTCGTACTCCGCCTCGCCGGCGCTGTTGCGCATCGTCGCGTGGGCCGGCAGGTAGTCGCGCTCCGGGTCGAGCCAGATCTCGGCGTTGGTGTCGTAGATGGAATGGCCCTCTCGCACGAGCTTCACGGCGTGGACCGTTCCCCACGCCGTCTCGACGTCCTCGCGGCCGGCGAAGCGCAGGGCCCACACGCCCGCTTCGCCGCGCGCGCCGACGACGATCATCGTGATCATCCCGCCCTCGACCAGCAGGCCAGGCTCGGCGGCGGCGATGCCGGCGAGCTGGATCATCCAGCTGAGGCGGTCCTGGCTCCCCGGCAGAAGCGGCCACTCAACAGCCGGGCCGGAGAATGTGATCCGGTCGATGTCGCGGCGGAAGTTGGCGGCCTGGGCCGGGCGGCGGGCGCGCTGGTCGACGAATCGGTTCGGCTTCAGACCGTTCGGATCGATCGTTCCTTCGCTCGTCTGGATCAGGAGCGTCAGGCCGGCGATCCGCGCTTCGAGCGAGAGCCGGTAGGTCTCGCCCGACGCCTGCCATCGGCTCTCGCCGGTGCCGCGGAGGAGGCCGCGCCGCACCTGGTAGCGCAGCGTTGCCGACCGCGGCAGCCGGGTGCGATAGAGCGGCGGCGGTTGCTCGCCGGCGGCCAGCAGCGACGGCGCCTCGCCGCTCGGCGCCGCGCTCGAAGCCGCGACCCGGCCAAGCTCGACGCCCGCTGGCAACTCTGGCGAGCCCGACGTCGTCGAGGCGGTGGACGCCGCCTCGACGGCCGCGGGCATCGCCGTCGGCACGCTTGCCGCGATCTCCACGGGAGGTGTCGATACAGCATCGTCGATGCGAGCACCTGCTCTCTCGCTTGCGGCGTCAAACTTCGGCATCGGCTCCGTCGGCTGACGCGGTCGAAGTACAACTTTCGGCTTCGCGACGGGCGCTGGCGATGCCGGCTCGGGTGGGGCCGCGGCGCGTTCGTCGGCGGCGGCCAGGGTCCGCGACGCAGGCTCCGCCGCAGCCACGATCGTGCGCACCGAGACTGGAGCAGCGGCTTGCGCGACCGGCGTCCCGACGTCTTGCCCGCCGATCCCGCCGATGAACCCGCCGTGCAGCAGCAACGCGACGATCGCGCTCGCCGCGAGCGCACGGCGCCTCGACGTCGCGAGCACGCCGACACGCGACCGGGGCGAGCGATCGGCGGCGTCTTGCGGGGCTGCGTCCAGCATCGACAATCGGTTCTCGCTAGGCACGCACGGGACTCGAGGGGAACACGAACGATGAAGCTCGCAACGTACAAGGACGGCTCGCGCGACGGACAGCTCGTCGTCGTCTCGCGCGACCTCGAAAGAGCCCACTATGCCAGCGCGATCGCGACGCGCCTGCAGCAGGTGCTGGACGACTGGAACTTCCTCTCGCCCCAGCTCGAGGACCTGTCGGCGACGCTCGACAACGGCAAGGCGCGCCACGCCTTCGCCTTCCAGCCCGACAAGTGCATGGCGCCGCTGCCGCGCGCCTATCAATGGGCCGACGGCTCGGCCTTCGTCAACCACGTCGAGCTCGTGCGCCGCGCTCGCAACGCCGAGATGCCGACGAGCTTCTGGACCGATCCGCTCATGTACCAGGGCGGCAGCGACGACTTCCTCGGCCCGCGCGATGCCATCGTTGTGGCGAGCGAGGACTGGGGCATCGACTTCGAGGCCGAGGTCGCCGTCGTCACCGGCGACGTCGCGATGGGCACGAGCGCCGAGGCTGCGATCGAGGGCATCCGCCTCGTCATGCTGGCCAACGACGTGAGCCTGCGCAACCTGATCCCGGGCGAGCTCGCCAAGGGCTTCGGCTTCTTCCAGAGCAAGCCGGCGACGGCGTTCAGTCCGGTCGCCGTCACGCCCGACGAGCTCGGCTCGGCGTGGCGCGGCGGGCGCCTCCACCTCGACCTCGAAAGCACGTGGAACGGCGCGCGCGCCAGCCTGTGCAACGCCGGCGAGGAGATGACCTTCCATTTCGGCCAGCTCATCGCCCACCTGTGCAAGACGCGCAACGCGCGCGCCGGCTCGATCGTCGGCAGCGGCACGGTGAGCAACAAGGACTGGGCGCGCGGCTATTCGTGCATCGCCGAGAAACGCGCGATCGAGACGATCGAAGGCGGCAGCCCGAAGACGCCGTTCATGAGATTCGGCGACACGATCCGGATCGAGATGAAGGACGACGCCGGCCACTCGATCTTCGGCGCGATCGAGCAGACGGTCGTCGCCCAGGACGCGCGATAGATGAGCGGCGAGCTGCCGGCCACGCTCAAGTTCGCGACCATCTGGCTCGTGCTTGGCGCGATCGTCTTCGTCGGCTACGAATGGCGCCGCCACGAGTCGCAGAAGGCGAGCTTCAGCGTCGCCGGCGGCGTGGTCGAGATCAAGCGCGCGGATGACGGCCACTACCACTGGCCCGGCACGCTCAACGGCACGAGCGTCGATTTCCTGGTCGACACCGGCGCCAGCGGCGTCGCGATCCCGGGCGAACTCGCCGACCGGCTTGGCCTCGTCGCCGAAGGCTCGGTGCGCTCGAGCACGGCCGGCGGCTCGGTCACGGGGAGGGTCGTGCGTGCCGACCTCACCCTCGACGGCGGCGTGCGCGCCGAGCGGCTGCGCGTGGTCGCGCTGCCGCTCCTCGAGGCGCCGCTCCTCGGCATGGACGTGCTCGGGCGCCTGCACTGGCAGCAGCGCGACGGCGCATTGCGCATCGACCTCGGCTCGGGCGGCACGGCCGCGCCGCCGTGACCGCAGCGCCCTGGCGCCGATCGCGGCTCGCGCGCGCCGTCGGCGCGATCGCGCTGGCGTGCCTCGGCGCGCTCGATCCCGGCCACGCGCTCGCGGCCGACTCGGCGCCGCCCTCGGCGTGCCCGCCGGCCGCCGTGCCGGTCAGCCCCGATCGATTCCGCTCTGGCCTTCGCGACGCCGTCGTCGACCATGGCTACCTCTGGCGCATCGCGCGCGACGGACGCACCTCGTATCTGTACGGCACGATTCACGTCGCCCAGCCCGAGTGGATGTTCCCCGGCGCGCTCACGAAGGCGGCGATCGCCGCCGCCGACACCGTGGCGCTCGAGCTCGACGTGCTCGACCCGAGCATCCCGGTCCGACTCGCCGAGAGCGTGCAGTCGCGTCGCGGCGAGACCCTGCCCGCGGAGCTCGTGAGCCGCATCGATCGGCGCATGGCTGCGGAGTGCATGGATCCGGCGCGCTGGCGCGCGTTCGCGCCCGAATTCCAGATCGCGATCCTGGCGACGATGGCGGCGCGTCGGCAAGGCTTCGATCCTGCCTATGCCATCGACGGCGTCCTCGCGGTCGCCGGGCGCGTGCTCGCCAAGAGCGTCATCTCGCTCGAAACGCCGGAATCGCAGATGGCGGCGCTGCGTGCCCCGACGCGCGAAGCGACGGTCGAGCTCGTTCGCAGCGGCCTCGACGATCTCGATGCCGGCCGCGCCGGCCCGCTCGTCGTCCGCCTGGCGGACGCCTGGCGCGACAGCGACCTCGCGACCCTCGAGGACTACGAGCGCTGGTGCGACTGCCAGCGCAACGATGCCGAGCGCCAGACGCTGAAGGTGCTGCTCGACGATCGCAACGTCGTCCTCGCGGCGCGGATCGATACGCTGCATTCGGGCGGACACGCCGTCTTCGCGGCGGTCGGCAGCCTGCACATGATCGGACCGATGGGCCTGCCGGCCCTCATGCGCGACCGTGGCTTCAAGGTCGAGCTCGTCGTCCCCGCACGCAGATAGCCCGAGCGCGACATGCCGACTCGGGCGGGGCCACAATGCCCTGCACAAGACCACGAGGAGACGACGATGGACGACGCAAGCGGCTTCAGCAAACTCGTTCCGGGTTTCGACTTCCTGCAGGGCCTGGTCAAGAACGCCGGCGCGGCGCTGCCGGGCATCGGCCAGTGGGTCGCGCCGACGCTCGATCCGGCCGAGCTCGACAAGCGCATCAGCGAGTTGCGCACGGTCCAGTACTGGCTCGAGCAGAACGCGCGCATGCTGGCGGCGACGATCCAGGCGCTCGAGGTCCAGCGCATGACGCTCTCGACATTGAAGACGATGAACGTGCAGATGGGCGACCTGAGCGAATCGCTCAAGGTCAAGCTCGCGCCGAGGGCCGTGCCCTCCGGGTCGGCCGACCCGGCCCAGCAAGCCGCCGCGAAGGCGAGCACGACGCGCAAGACCCAGCCAACCCCCGGCGCGGCCGTCGACCCGATGCAATGGTGGAACGCCCTCACCGGCCAGTTCGCACAGCTGGCGACGAGTGCGATGAAGGACACCGCGACCGACGCTGCCACGACGCTCGCCGGCAAGATGATGAAGCAGTCGTTCGACGCCGCCGCCGAGACCGTCAAGCAGGTCGCGACGGCGCCCGCGCGCGCCGCCGCCGGCGCGGCGAAGAGCCTGCGCCCGAAGCCCGCCGCCAAGCGGCGTCGCGCCGTCAAAGCCTCGCGCTGAACGGGCAAACGCGCCGATGAACGCGCCCCTGCCCGAGGCCGCGACCCGGCCGGCGCCGGACCGGACCCGACGTCGCGCCGAAGTCGTCGCCGCGCTCTCGGCAGCGCTGCCCGCGCATGCCCTCCTCTGGCAGCGCGAGGACACGATCCCGTACGAGTGCGACGGCCTCACAGCGTATCGCGAGCAGCCGCTCGTCGTCGCCCTGCCCGAGACCGAGGCGCAGGTCGCCGCGGTGCTGCGCATCTGCCATCGCCTCGAAGTGCCGGTCGTCGCGCGCGGCTCGGGCACGGGCCTGTCGGGCGGGGCGCTGCCTGATCCGCTCGGCGTGACTCTGAGCCTGGCCAAGTTCAACCGCATCCTCGCCATCGACCGCACAGCAAGAACGGCGGCGGTGCAGTGCGGCGTCCGCAACCTCGCGATCAGCGAGGCGGCGGCACCGTACGGTCTGTTCTATGCCCCCGACCCGAGTAGCCAGATCGCCTGCTCGATCGGCGGCAACGTCGCCGAGAACTCAGGCGGCGTCCACTGCCTGAAGTACGGCCTGACGCTGCACAACGTGCTCAAGGTCCGCGGCTTCACGGCCGAGGGCGAGCCGGTCGAGTTCGGAAGCGAAGCGCTCGACGCCGCGGGCCTCGACCTGATCGCCGCCGTGATCGGCAGCGAAGGCATGCTCGCCGTCGTCTTCGAGGTCACGGTCAAGCTACTGCCCAAGGCCGAGACGGCGCGCTGCATCATGGCCAGCTTCGACGACGTGAGGAAAGCCGGCGATGCCGTTGCCGCGATCATCGCCGCCGGCCTCATCCCGGCCGGGCTCGAGATGATGGACAAGCCGATGACCGCCGCTGTCGAGAGCTTCGTCCACGCCGGCTACGACCTCGACGCCGCCGCGATCCTGCTCTGCGAGAGCGACGGCACCGCCGCGGCCGTCGAGCACGAAAGCGCGCGCATGGTCGAGGTGCTGCGCGCGTGCGGCGCGACGCGCATCGAGGCGAGCGCCGACGAGGCGCAGCGGCTGCGCTTCTGGAGCGGCCGCAAGAACGCGTTCCCGGCGAGCGGCCGCATCAGCCCCGACTACATGTGCATGGACTCGACGATTCCGAGGAAGCGCCTCGCCGACATGCTGATCGCGATCGGCGAGATGGAGACCCGGCACGGCCTGCGCTGCGTCAACGTCTTCCATGCCGGCGACGGCAACCTGCACCCGCTGATCCTGTTCGACGCCAACGAGGCCGACCAGCTCCATCGCGCCGAAGCCTTCGGCGCCGAGATCCTCGAGCTGAGCGTCGCGATGGGTGGCACGGTGACGGGCGAGCACGGCGTCGGCGTCGAGAAGCTGTCGTCGATGTGCGTCCAGTTCTCGCCCACCGAGCGGACGCAGATGGAAGGCGTGAAGCGCGCCTTCGATCCTTCGGGCCGGCTCAACCCGGGCAAGGTCATTCCTTCGCTCGTGCGCTGCGCCGAATACGGGCGGATGCACGTCAAGCGCGGCCTGCTCGCGTTTGCCGAGCTGCCGCGGTTCTAGTCGGCGGCGCGCGTGAATCCTGCGGTCGAGGCGATCGTCGATCGCATCCGCGCGGCCCACGCTTCGGGAAGCCCGCTTTGCATCCGCGGCGGCGGCACCAAGGACTTCTACGGCGAGGCGCCGTCGGGAGAGCTGCTCGACGTGCGCACGCTCGCGGGCGCCGCCGACCACGAGCCGACCGAGCTCGTCGTCACCGCGCCGGCCGGCATGCCGCTCACCGACCTCGAGGCGCTGCTCGATGAGCACGGCCAGTCGCTCGCCTTCGAGCCGCCGCGCTACGCGCCGGGCTCGACCGTCGGCGGCATGGTCGCGGCCGGGCTCTCCGGGCCGTCGCGCGCGGCCGCGGGCTCGGTGCGCGACCACGTCCTCGGCGTGACGATGGTGAGCGGCGCGGGCGAGCTGATGCACTTCGGCGGCCGGGTGATCAAGAACGTCGCCGGCTACGACGTGTCGCGGCTGGTCGCCGGATCGCTCGGCATCCTCGGCGTGATCGTCGAGGTCTCGCTCAAGGTGCTGCCGCGCGCCGACGCCGAGGCGACGCTGCGCTTCGACCTCGCCGCCGCGCCGGCGCTGGCACAGCTGCACGCGTGGGGCGCGCAGCCACTCCCGCTCGATGCGAGCGCCTGGTGGAACGACAGGCTCGTCGTGCGCCTGCGCGGTTCGTCCGCGGCCGTGGAGGAGGCGACGCGAGCGCTCGGCGGCGAGCCGGTCGCGGCCGACGCGGCAACGCCTTTCTGGCAGCGCCTGCGCGATCACTCCGATCCGTTTTTCGCCGCCGCCGCAGCCGCCGTCGACCGCGGCGACGCGACGCTCTGGCGCCTGTCATTGCCGCAGACCGCGGCGCCGCTCGGCCTTGCCGGCGACGAGCTGATCGAGTGGCACGGCGCCCAGCGCTGGCTGCTCACGTCGCTGCCCGCGAACGCGGTGCGGGCGGCCGCGACCCGCGCCCGCGGCCACGCGACCGTCTTTCGCTCGCGCGACAAGCCGGCCGGCGTGTTCACGGCTCTCTCCCAGCCGCTCGCCCGGATCCACGAGCGGCTCAAGCGCTCGTTCGATCCGAAGGGCATCCTCAATCCCGGCCGCCTCTATCCGGGCCTTTGACGACAACAGCGCCTGCATGCAGACCGACATCGCTCCCGAGTTCGCGGGCACCGCCGACGGCATCGAAGCCGAAGCCATCCTGAGGAAGTGCGTCCACTGCGGCTTCTGCACCGCGACCTGTCCGACCTACCAGCTCCTCGGCGACGAGCTCGACGGGCCGCGCGGGCGCATCTACCTCATCAAGCAGGTTCTCGAGGGCCACGCGCCGACGCGCGCGACCCAGCTCCATCTCGACCGCTGCCTCACCTGCCGCAACTGCGAGACGACGTGCCCCTCGGGCGTGCAGTACGGCAACCTGGTCGAGATCGGCCGACGCATCGTCGACGAGCGCGTGCCGAGGCCGGCCGCCGAGCAGGCCGCGCGCTGGTCGCTGAAGGAAGGTCTCACGTCGCCGATGTTCGCGCCGGCGATGAAGCTCGGCCAGGCGGTCCGCTCGTTCCTGCCGCCTTTCCTGAAAGCCAAGGTCGCCCCGCCCGCGCCGGCGCGGGCGCATCGCTGGCCGACGCGCCAGCATCCGAGGAAGGTGCTGCTGCTGATGGGCTGCGTCCAGCCGTCGATGATGCCCAACGTCAACAGTGCGACCGCGCGCGTGCTCGATGCCGCCGGGATCCAGACGCTCGTCGCCGACGAGGCCGGCTGCTGCGGCGCGATCCGCCTGCATCTGAGCGACCACGAGGGCGCGCTCGATCACATGCGCCGCAACATCGACGCCTGGTGGCCACTGGTCTCGACCGGCGCGGTCGAGGCGATCGTCATGAACGCGTCCGGCTGCGGCGTGACGGTGAAGGAGTACGGCCACTCGCTCGCGCGCGATCCGCACTACGCCGCGAAGGCGACGCGCATCGCCGACCTGACCCGCGACGTCTCCGAGCTGTTGCCCGATATCGTCGCAGCGATCAAGCCGAAGCTCGCGGCGACCCGCCGCAAACCACGCCTCGCGTTCCACCCGCCCTGCACCCTGCAGCACGGCCAGCGCCTGCGCGGCGGCGTCGAGACGGGGCTGGCATCGCTCGGCTTCGAGGTCGGGATGGCGATGAACGAAGCGCATCTGTGCTGCGGCTCCGCCGGGACGTACTCGGTGCTGCAGCCGGAGCTCGCGACGGCGCTGCGCGATCGCAAGCTCGCGAACCTGGGCGAGCTCGCGCCCGAGGCCATCGTCTCGGCCAACATCGGCTGCATCCAGCATCTGCAGAGCGGAACGACGACGCCGGTGCGGCACTGGATCGAGGTCCTCGACGACGCGTTGGCGCCAGGGTGAGTTGCTGCTTGTTCGGCGGCTCCGATATTCAGCCCGCTGAACATCGTGCGACCCCCCGGATTTCGCACGATTGAATTCGCTTCGGTCCAGAGCGAAAACGATCGTGCCAAGCGCGCCGATTTCTCGTCTCATCGCATCTGCGCCGGCCATGCGCCGTGAAGGCGATCGTCAGGCGCGCGGTGACCGGGTCGATATCGGCCCGCGCTGACCCGCCCCATCATTCAATCGATCCAGAGGAGAGGCCATGGAATCCAGATCCGGTCATGTCGCGGCCCGCGCCGCATGCGCAGTCATCGTCGGCGCAGGCCTGTTGAGCGCCTGCGGTGGCGGCGGCGACAACACCGTCGTCGCCGCCGCCCCGGCGGCCGTCAAGCCGTTGAGCGTCACGGTCTACCCCGCCACCACGGCCGCGAGCGGCGCAACGGCGGCGACGCAGGACCTGCTCACCGGCGGCCTGGGCAAGACCGGTCTCGGCGGCGCCGCGCCAGCCTATGCCGACCCGCTCAATCCGACCGCGGCGGAGCTGCGTCGCAACGCCCTCTACGCCAACTACCGCGCGCTGATCGATCCCTCGGGCAACGGCGGCTACGGCACGCTCTACGGTCCCAACGTCGACGTCAACGGCGTCGTCAGCCCCGCGAACGAGGGCCTGATCCCCGGCCGCGAGTACGTCGGCGTCCTCGACGACGGCAGCGGCAAGAAAAACGTCACCGTCGCGGTCCAGATCCCCGACAGCTTCAACCAGGCCGCGCCCTGCGTCGTCCTCGGGCCGTCCTCGGGCTCGCGCGGCGTCTACGGCGCGATCGCGAGCGCGGGCGACTGGGGCCTGAAGCACGGCTGCGCCGTCGCCCTTACCGACGCCGGCAAGGGCGTCGGCCTCTACGACCTCACCGACGACACCGTCAACAAGATCGACGGCACCCGCGCCACGCGCGCGGCGGCGGGCACGCTCAGCCACTTCGCCGCCGACATCACCGACGCGGCGCGCACCGCCTACAACGCGCTGTTCCCGAACCGGATCGCGCTGAAGCAGGTCCACTCGCAGCTCAATCCGGAGAAGGACTGGGGCACCGACACGCTCGCCTCGGCGCGCTTCGCGTTCTATGCCCTCAACGACCGCTACGGCACGGCCGCCGCGCCGACGCCGTTCACGTCGGCGAACACGATCGTGATCGCGGGCTCGGCGTCGAACGGGGGCGCGGCCGTGATCCACGCGGCCGAGCAGGACACCGAGGGTCTGATCGACGGCGTCGTCGCGGGCGAGCCCGTGGCCGAGATGCCGACGACCGTCGGCTACGGCATCACGTTCGGCGGCGTCGCCGTCACCGGCTACGGCAAGACCCTCGCCGACTACGTCACCTACGGCAACCTCTACCAGCCGTGCGCGGCGCTGGCGGCACCGGCGGCGATGGCCGAGGCATCGCTCTTCAACTACCTCGTGCTCACGGCGCAGACTGGCCGCGCCGCGGCACGCTGCGACGGCCTCGCCGCCAATGGCCTCGTCACCGGCGCTGACACGGCGGCGCGCTCGCTCGACGCGCTCAACAGGCTGCGCAACTTCGGCTGGACGACGTTCAACGACCAGATGCACAACGCCCACTACGGCCTCGGCAACGGGCCGATCCTGTCGGCGATGTACCCGGTGAGCTACGGGCGCTTCTCGGTCCTCGACAACGTCTGCAACACCAGCTTCGCGCAGGTCGACGGCACCGGCGCGCCGGTGGCCGTGAGCGCGGCGTTGAAGGCGCAAAGCTTCGCCGGCGCCAACGGCACGGCCAACGGCGCACCGGCGAGTACGGTCTACAACGACTCGGTCGGCGGCGCGCGAGTCTGGAACAAAGCCACCTCGGTGTCGACGGGCGTGCAGGACTTCGGCCTCGACAACGCGCTCTGCCAGCGAGCTCTCGTCACCGGACTCGACGAGACGGGCGCGGCGCTGACCACGACCGCGACCTCGACACGGCCGACGACGCAGCAGAGCGCCGCCGTCCGCAAGGGCATCGGCGAGGTGATGCTGAACGGCAACATGCGCGGCAAGCCGACGATCATCGTCGCTGGCCGCAGCGACGCGCTCGTGCCGGTCAACAACAACGCGCGGGCCTACACGGCGTACAACAGGTTCATCGAAGGCGCGGCCAGCCGGGTGAGCTACATCGAGGTCGAGAACGCACAGCACTTCGACACCTTCGTGCCGTTCAGCGGCTTCGACAACCGCTTCGTGCCGCTGCACATCTACTTCGTGCGCTCGATGGATGCGATGTACGCGAACCTGAAGAGCGGCACGGCTCTGCCGCCAAGCCAGGTCGTGCGCACGACGCCGCGCGGCGGTGCTCCGGGCGCGGCCCCGGCGATCACCGCCGCCAACGTGCCAACAATCAGTGCCGCGCCGGCGGCAGCGAACCAGATCACCTTCGCGGGCTCGTCGCTCGCCGTGCCGAACTGAGGTCCTGATACTGACGCGGACGCGAGCCGATCGGCCCGCGTCCGCGCGTCGTCGCAAGGGCTACGCGGCGAGCGTCCGGTAGAGGATCAGCAATGACGCGAGCACCAGCACGGCGATCGTCAGCCCGGCCCCTATCTGGCGCTGCGGCGTCGCGCCGAGCGAGCTGCCGAGGCCCCAGGCGCTGATCAATCGGGCGAGGACCAGCACGCCGCCGAGCCCGTGGATCCAGGTCGGCGCAGCGCCGAGCATCTCGGCCAGCGCGAGCAGCAGGAGCGCCAGCGGCGCATGCTCGGCGAAGTTCGCGTGGGCGCGGATCGATTGGCCGAGCCGGGCATCGCCGCCGTCGCCGGCCTGGATGTTCGTCCGGACCCGTTTCAGGATCACGCGCACGGTGAGCAGGGCGGCGAGCAAGCCGAGAACGGCCGCGTAGATCGCGGCGACGTGAGGTGCAACGGAGGGCATGGAACTTCCTTTCGGTGTGGCGGCCCGTGAGCCTGATCACCTTGACGTGCCAGTGAGGCTCCGATCGACACTCGAGGGAAGTTCTTCGCTAAAAAACGGGTTGCGGCTTGGCGCCGCACGGCGATCTCGCTGCCGGATCAGTACCGCGAAGCGGCTTGCGCGGCGAGGCAGACCTTGGGATGGGCGAACTCGACCCCGACCACGGCGCGTGCGTACAGGTAGTTCTCGCGAGCGCGATCGCTGAGCGCGTCGAGCTCGACACGACCTCGCTCGTCGCAGGGGAAGCAGAGGCCGTGGCCTCGGTACAGCGACTGGAATCGGATCTCGTGGGTCGGGTCCATGGTTCGGCGATCTCCCGCAGCGCCGGCGAACTCGGGCGCGCACTGGCAGTGTCGTGGCTGCGGCGTCGGGACGCTGTCAGGTCGACTCGGCCGCTCGTGTCAGCGAAATTCGGTGTTCCATGTCGGCGCCAGCGCTCGGCGTGGCGGCCGCGTCACGACGCAGTGATCCATGTCACGCCCTGAACCGTAGCGCCTCGACTCAGCCGCGGAAGTGGCACGCCACCCAGTGACCGTCGCTGCTCTGCTTCAGCTCCGGCACGTCGGCGCTGCAGCGTGGGAACTGGGCGATCGGGCAGCGCGTATGGAAGTGACAGCCCGTCGGCGGATGGATTGGGCTCGGCACGTCGCCGAGGAGCGGGATGCGTTTGCGCTTCACTCGCGGGTCGGGCACCGGCACGGCCGCGAGCAGCGCCTCGGTATACGGATGCAGCGGCTCGGTGTAGAGCTTTCTCGCCGGCGCGATCTCGACGATCCGGCCGAGGTACATCACCGCGACGCGATCGCTGATGTGCTCGACCACCGAGAGGTCGTGGGCGATGAAGATGTAGGTGAGGCCCAGCTGCTGCTGCAGGTCTTCGAGCAGGTTGATGACCTGCGCCTGGATCGAGACGTCGAGCGCAGACACCGCCTCGTCGCAGACGATCAGCTTCGGGCTCACCGCCAGCGCTCGGGCGATGCCGATGCGCTGGCGCTGGCCGCCGGAGAACTCGTGCGGATAGCGGCGCATATGGTCGGGCGAGAGGCCCACGGTGCGCAGCAGCTCGACGATGCGCGTTTCGAACTCCGACCGGCTCGACGTGAGCTTGTGGATGATCAGCGCCTCGCCGACGATCGCGCCGACCGTCATGCGCGGATTGAGCGAGGCGTACGGGTCCTGGAAGATGATCTGCATGTCGCGCGCCAGCGCCCGCAGCTCGTCCTTGCCGGCGTGCGTGACGTCGCGGCCCTCGAAGCGCACCTCGCCCGAGGTCGGCTCGATCAGGCGCAGGATGCAGCGCCCGGTCGTGCTCTTGCCGCAGCCCGATTCGCCGACGACGCCGAGCGTCTCGCCGGCCATGAGGTCGAAGCTCACACCGCTCACGGCGTGCACGCTCTCGACCTCGCGGCCGAGCCAGCCGCCGGTGATCGGGAAGCGCTTGACCAGGTCCCTGACCTCGAGCAGCGGCGCGCTCATCGCGCCACCGCCGTCTCGACGATGTCGAAGATGCAGCGCACGCGGTGCCCCTGAACCGGCTCGCGCAGCGCCGGCGTCGCCTCGAGGCACGCCGGCGCTGCGTGCTTGCAGCGCGGCGCGAAGCGACACCCAGCCGCCGGGTCGACGAGCCTGGGCACGGTGCCCGGGATCTGCTCGAGCCGCACTTTGTGCAAGGCGGCGGTGTCGATGCGCGGGATCGACCGGATCAGCCCCTGCGTGTACGGATGGCGCGGATGGGCGAAGAGCTCCTCGACGGTCGCCTCCTCGACCACCATCCCGGCATACATCACGACGACGCGCTGCGCGACCTCGGCGACGACACCCATCGCGTGCGTGATGAGCAGGATCGCCATGCCGAGGCGCTCCTTCAGCTCGGCGAGCAGGTCAAGGATCTGCGCCTGGATCGTGACGTCGAGCGCCGTCGTCGGCTCGTCGGCGATGAGCAGCTTGGGGTTGCACGCGAGGGCGAGCGCGATCATCACGCGCTGGCGCATGCCGCCCGAGAACTGGTGCGGATAGTCGTTGACACGCCGATCGGGCGTCGGAATGCGCACCAGCGCGAGCATCTCGACCGCGCGCGCCAGCGCCGCCTTGCGGCCGAGGCCTTCGTGCAGGCGCAGCGACTCGGCGATCTGCTCGCCAACGCTGTAGACCGGATTGAGCGAGGTCATCGGCTCCTGGAAGATGATTGCGATCTCCTTGGCGCGCACGCGCCGCATCTCCTCGGCGCTGGCGGTGACGAGGTCGCGCCCTTGCCAGAGCACCTGGCCGGCGACGATGCGGCCCGGCGGGATCGGCACGAGCTTCAGCACTGTCATCGCGGTCACGGTCTTGCCGCAGCCCGACTCGCCGACGACGCACACCGTCTCGCCACGATCGACCTCGATGTCGACGCCGTCGACGGCGTGGAGCCAGCCGTCGTCGGTCTTGAAGTGGGTCTTGAGGCCCTTGATTTCGAGGAGGGCCATATCAGCGGGACCTTCTTGACGACCACGAAGCCGCGGGCGGGCGGGCCGTGGCGCGTGTCCGCGGCGCCGAGGAGCGGAGGTCTTGCGGCCTGCATGCGCCGAAGACGCATGCCCCCCATCTGACTTGCGCCGGGGGTGTCTGAGCGCAGCGAACGCAGCGAGTTACCCGGCGCGGCCGCAAGACCGAGCACCGCAGCGGAGTCGGCCCGCAGGGCCCGCCGCCGCCGTCGCGCGCCGCCGCCCGCCCGCCCGCGGCTTCGTTGCTCGATATCGGCGTGCCGGGAATCACAACACCCTTCGCGGATCGAGCGCGTCGCGCAGCCCATCGCCGACGAAGTTGATGCAGAGCACGGCGAGGAAGATCGCGGTGCCGGGGAAGAGCGCCCAGTGCGGCGCGATGTCGAGGTACTCCTTGCTGTCGTAGAGGATCCGGCCCCAGGTCGGGATGTCGGGCGGAAAGCCGAGGCCGAGGAAGGACAGCGTCGACTCGGCGATGATCGCCGCGGCGACGTCGATGGTGCCGGCGACGATCACCGGCCCGAGCGCGTTGGGCAGGATGTGGCGCACGACCTGGCGCGGCAGCGAGGCGCCGAGCGCGCGCGCCGCCTCGACGAATTCCTTCTCGCGCAACGAGAAGAACTGGGCCCGCACCAATCGCGCGACCGGCATCCAGCGAAAGCCGCCGATCACGAGCACGATCAGAATGAAGACGCCGACTTCGGGGCCGAAGGCCTGCTTCAGGCCCTCGCGAAAAAGGTAGATCAGAATCAGGAGCAGCGGCAGCTGCGGCAGCGACAGGAAGAGGTCGGTGACCCACATCAGGACCGAGTCGACCGCGCCGCGCGAGATGCCGGCGACGGCACCGACGGTGACGCCGACCAGCATCGCCATCAGCATCGCCGCGAGGCCGACGGCGAGCGAGATGCGGCCGCCGTAGAGCATGCGCGCGAAGACGTCCTGGCCGAGGTCGTCGGTGCCGAAGGGATGCGCCGCGGTCGGCGTCTGCAGGCGTGCGGTGAAGTCGATGTCGTTGATCGAGAGCTTCCAGACGAGCGGGCCGAACGCGACCATCAGCACCATGATCGCGAGCACGACGAGCCCGGCGACCGCGAGCTTGTGACGGCGAAAGCGCCGCCACGCCTCGGTCGCCGGCGACACGTGGGGCCGGGCCGGCGCCGCAGGCAGCGCGACCGGCGCGCTAGCGATAGCTGATGCGGGGGTCGAGCCAGCCATAGAGGAGGTCGGCGATCAGGTTGAAAAGGATGACGAGGCACGAGAACACGAAGGTCACGGCCATGATCACCGGCGTGTCGTTGCGCAGGATCGCGTCGATGAGGAGCGAGCCGATGCCGGGAACGCGAAAGATCTGCTCGGTGACGATGGCGCCGCCGAAGACCTGCGGCATGGTCAACGCCACCAGCGTCACCACCGGGATCAAAGCGTTGCGGACGACGTGCTTCATGATCACCGCTCGCTCCGAGAGACCCTTGCTGCGCGCCGTCGTCACGTAGTCGAGGCGGATCACGTCGAGCACGGCCGAACGCACGTAGCGCGTCCAGCTCGCGCCCTGGAACAGGCCCAGCACCGCCACCGGCATGATCGACTGCTTGATGTGCGCCCACCACCACGGCCAGCCGCTGCCGGAGATGTCGGCGCGAAAGACGAAGGGCAGCCAGTCGAGCTTGATCGAGAACAGCAGGATCAGGAGCAGGCCGGTGAAGAAGGTCGGCAGCGAGAAGCCGATGAAGGCGAGCGTGCTGGCGATGCGGTCGAACCACGAGTAGGGCCGCGCCGCCGAGTAGATGCCGACCGGCAGTGCGATCGCCAGCGCCAGCACCTGCGACGCGCCGATCACGGCGAGCGTCACCGGCACGCGCTGCCAGATCAGCTTGTCGACGTCGACGCGGCTGATGAAGGAGAACCCCCAGTCGCCGTGCAGCATCGCGAAGAGCCAGCGGAAGTAGCGCTGCCAGACCGGATCGTCGAGGCCGAACTGGTGGCGCAGGTTGGCCTGGACTTCGGGCGGCACATTGGGGTTGAGCGCCATCTCGGCGAACGGGTCGCCCGGCGCGAGCGCGAGCACCGTGAACAGCACGACGCTGATGCCGAGCAGGCTCGGCAGCGCGATCAGCAATCGACGAAGGAAGTAGTGGCCCACGGCGGTGGTCGCTGGTCGGCTGCGGGACTCAGGCGTCCCGGTACCAGTCGTGCAGGGCCCAGAAGTCGAGGTCCCAGGCCGAGGGCGGGGCGACCAGCTTCGCCGCGGCACCGCGCACCCGCGCCCGGTTGACGAGCGGGACTATGCAGCCCGAGGCGACCACCAGATCGTTCATGCGGATAAAGAGCGCGGCACGCTTGACCGGATCGAGCTCGGCTTCGGACGCCGCGAAGGACGCGTCGTACTCCGGGCTGCTCCAGCGGCTGTTGTTCCGGCTCTGCCACTTGTTGGCCTTCTGCGAGAGCTCCGACGAGAGGAACTGGCGCATGGTCGCGGCCGGATCCTGCGAGCCCACCATCCACGTGAACATCTGCATGTCGGCCCAGAACTTTCCGAAGGTGTCGGGATTGCCGACATCGGACGAGAAGAACACCGACGGCGTCACCGACTTCAGCTCGAGCTCGATGCCGACCTTCTGCGCCGCCTGCTTGACGATCGCCTGTTCCTTCTGGCGCGTGCCGTTGATGGAGGTTTGGAAGACGAACTTCATCTTCTTGCCGCTCTTTTCGCGGATGCCGTCGCCGCCCTTCTTCCAGCCGGCCGAGTCGAGCAGTGCATTGGCCTTGTCGACGTTGAATTCCCACTTCGTGTTCGACGAGCGATAGCGCACCGGCAGGCTGAGGAAGTTGCCGGTCGCCGTCCCCGTGCGGCCGTAGACGAAGTCCTGCATGGCCTTGCGGTCGCACAGGAGCGTCATTGCCTCGCGCACCTTCGGGTCGCCGAATGCGAAATGCCGGCTCTTCACGCTCGCGCGCTCGCCGTCGATCTCGTTCCACGGATCGGTCGGATTGAGCTGGATGAACTCGATGTCGCCGCTCGGGACGGCGAGCGTCCTGCCCTTGCCGCTCGCCTCCATCCGCTTGAGGACCTCGTCCTCGACCTGCAGGTTCCAGGCGTAGTCATACTCGCCGGTCTGCAGCACGGCGCGCGCCGCGGAGGTCGCGTCGCCGCCGCCCTTGACCTCGATCGAGTCGAAGAAGGGGCGGTTGGGCATGTGGTAGTTCGGGTTGATCTCGCCGCGGACGCTGTCACCCGGCTTGAACTCGACGAACATGTAGGGTCCGGTGCCGACCGGCTTCAGGTTCGCGGGCGCTTCGCGCGAACGGCTTCCGGTGTAGGCGCCGAAGACATGCTTCGGAATGATCGCGCCGCTCGCCGAGACGAGCGCCTCGTACCAGTTCGGCTTCGGCCGCAAGAACGAGATGCGGATCGTGTACGCGTCGATCTTCCGGATCGTCGTGTCGTCGTACGTGCCGGCCGTGACCGCGGCCGTGGCCGGATCCTTGACATATTCGAAGGTGAAGACGCAGTCGTCGGCGGTGAAGGGCTGGCCGTCGTGCCAGGTGACGCCGCGCTTGAGCTTCCAGGTCACCGAGCGGCCGTCGGCGGCGACGCCGCCATTGGCCACGCTCGGGATCTCGGCGGCGAGGATCGGCACCAGGTTGCCGTCGTTGTCCCACACGGCGAGCGGCTCGTAGAAGATGCGCGAGCCTTCCTGATCCTTCGTGCCGCCCGCGAAGTGGGGGTTCAGGAGGGTCGGGCCCTGCCACCAGAGCGTCCGCAGCGCGCCGCCGCCGCCACGCTTCGTGGGCTTGTAGGCGGACGCAGGCTGGGCCCGAGCAATGTCGGCGTGCGCCAGCATCATCGCCGCCATCGGCGCCGTGAGGCCGAGTCCCACCATCCGCTCGATGAAGCGGCGGCGCGGCAGCTTCGACGCGCGAACGTCCTCGATCAGCGCGTGCAGATCGGCTTCGTGCATGAGGCTCGCGAGCTGGCGCGTCGACGTCGGGCCGCGACCACGGCAGCTCAGGCGACGCCGCCTTCGCGATACCAGTTGTGCAGCGCCGAGAAATCGAGGTCCCAGCCCGACAGCGTTGTCACCAGCTTCAGGTTGCCGCCGCGCACGCGCGGCCGGCTGATCAGCGGGACGATGACGAAGTCGTTGACGACCATGTCGTTCATCTTGATGTAGATCGCAGCGCGCTTGACCGGGTCGAGCTCCGACGATGCGGCGAGCGCGGCCTTGTCGTACTCCGGGTTCGTCCAGCGGCAGATGTTGCGGCCCTGCCATTTGTTCGCCTTCTGCGAGACCTCCTCCGACTTGTACTGGTCCATGAAGCGCTCGGCGTCGGGCGCGGTCATGGTCGTCGTGTACATCTGCAGGTCGGCCCAGAACTTTCCGAAGGTGTCGGGATTGGCGACGTCGGACGAGAAGAAGACCGACGCCGTCACCGACTTCAGCTCGAGGTCGATGCCGGCTTTCTGGCACGCCTGCTTGACGATCGCCTGCTCCTTCTGGCGCGTGCCGTTGATGGAGGTCTGGAAGACGAGCTTCATCTTCTTGCCGCCCTTTTCGCGGATGCCGTCGGCGCCCTTCTTCCAGCCGGCGCCGTCGAGCAGCGCGTTGGCCTTGTCGATGTTGAACTCCCACTTCGTGTTCGGCGAGCGGAAGCGCGACGGGTTGTTCATGAAGTTGCCGGTCGCCGTGCCGGTGCGGCCATAGATGAACTCCTGCATGCTCTTCTTGTCGCAGAGCAGCGCCATCGCCTCGCGAACCTTCGGGTCGCTGAAGGCGAAGTGCTTGCTCTTGACGCTGCCGCGCTCGCCCTCGACCTCCGTCCACGGGTCGGTGATGTTGACCTGGATGAACTCGATGTCGCCGCCGGGAACGATGTGGGCCTTGCCCTTGCCGCCCGTTTCCATGCGCTTCAGCACTTCGTCTTCGACCTGCAGGTTCCAGGCGTAGTCGTACTCGCCGGTCTGGAGCACGGCGCGCGCCGCCGAGGTCGCGTCGCCGCCACCCTTCATCTCGATGGTGTCGAAGAAGGGTCGGTTGGGCATGTGGTAGCTCGTGTTGATCACGCCCGAGACGATGTCGCCCGGCTTGAATTCGACGAACTTGTAGGGACCGGTGCCGACCGGCTTGAGGTTGGTGGGCGCGTCGCGCGATTTGGCGCCGGCGTAGGGGCCGAAGAGATGCTTCGGGACGATCATCCCTTCCGCAGCGACGAAGGCTGTAGCCCAGAACGGCGTCGGCTTCTTGAACGAGACGAGGATGGTGTAGTCGTCGACCTTGGTGACGGTCAGGTCCTTGTAGACGCCGATCGTCACGCAGGCGCTCGCCGGGTCGCGCACGTACTCCCAGGTGAAGACGCAATCGTCGGCCGTGAACGGCTTGCCGTCGTGCCAGGTCACGCCCTTCTTGAGGCGCCAGCGAACGACCTTGCCGCCTTCGAGCACGCCGCCGTTCGCGACGCTGGGGATCTCGGCTGCCAGGATGGGCACGAGGTTGCCGTCGTTGTCCCAGACCGCGAGCGGCTCGTAGAAGACGCGCGAGCCTTCCTGGTCCTTGGTGCCGTTGGCGAAGTGCGGCTGGAGCAGCGTCGGCCCTTGCCACCACAGGGTCTTGAGCGCGCCGCCGCCGCCGCGCTTGGTCGGCTTGTAGGCGGGAGCCGGCTGCGACTGGGCCACGCCGGCGTGCATCAGCAGCATCGATGCCATCGGCGCGGTCAGGCCGAGGCCGACCAGTCGCTCGATGAAGCTGCGGCGCGGCAGCATTTCGGTGCGGACGTCTTCGATCAGGGCACGCAGTTCAAGCTCTTCCATGGAGACCTTTCGTTGTCGGCTCGACGCTCCCACGCGCCGATGCCCGGGTTCCGGCGATGCTATTCGCCGGGGGACGAGCGCCTATCCGGGTCGGCCCGGGCACGGCCGCGGCCAAGGCGAGTGCAAGAGCGGTGCCATGGCCTCCGCGAAGCCGGCGCCGAGGCGCCGGCGCGCGCCGACCTCGAACGTGGCCTCGGTCCGATGCTGGAACCGTCTCGCCTTGCGCCGCCCGCGCCGAGATCGACGCTCGACCCAGGCGCGCGAGGGCGACGCCGCAGCGAGGACCGGCGAGGCCGCCGCGGCGAGCGCGAAGGACGCGAGCTCGACCCTCAGATGCAGCGCCCGCCGTCGACCTCCAGGCCGACGCCGGTGATCATCGACGCCTCGTCGCTGCACAGGAAACAGGCCGCATTGCCGAGGTCCTCCGGCGTGGAGAAGCGGCCGATCGGGATCGTCGACAGGAACTTCGCGCGAATCTCGGGCGTGTCCTCGCCCATGAAGGTCTTCAGCATCGGCGTCTCGCCCGCGACCGGGTTGAGGGCGCAGACGCGGATGCCGAAGGGCGCGAGCTCGACCGCCATCGAGCGCGTCGCCGTGATCACCCAGCCCTTGCTCGCGTTGTACCAGGTGAGGCGCGGCCGCGGGCTGACGCCGGCGGTGCTCGCGATATTCAGGATCACGCCGCGCCTTTGTGCCTTGAAGTGCGGCACGACCTCCTTCGCGGCGAGATAAATCGCCTTGACGTTGACGGCGAGAATGAGGTCGAAGTCGGCCTCGGCCAGGTCTTCGAGCAGCTGCGGCACGTGACCCATGCCGGCGTTGTTGACGAGGATGTCGAGGCCGCCGAAGCGGGCGTGAGCGACCTCGACCATCGCCTTCACGTCGGCCGCGACGGTGACGTCGGCGCGCACGCCGACAGCTTCGCCGCCGATCCGCGCCGCAGTCCGTGCCGCGCCTTCGCCGTCGCGATCGGCGACGACGACCTTCGCGCCTTCGGCCGCGAACTTCTTCGCGATGCCCTCGCCGAAGCCCGACGCCGCGCCGGTGACGAGAGCGATCTTTCCTGCGAGTCGCATGGGGGCTCCTGGATCAACCGTGGTGGATCGCGACCGTCTTCAGCGTCGAGAAGCCGTAGAGCGCCTCGAAGCCCTTCTCGCGGCCGTGGCCCGAGTGCTTGACGCCGCCGAACGGCAGCTCGATGCCGCCGCCCGCGCCGTAGTTGTTGATAAAGACCTGGCCGCACTTCAGCGCCCGCGCCATGCGCAGCGCGCGGCCGCCGTCGCGCGTCCACACCCCGGCGACGAGGCCGTACTTCGTGCCGTTGGCGATGCGGATCGCCTCGGCCTCGCCGTCGAACGCGATCAGCACCTGCACCGGGCCGAAGATCTCTTCCTGCGCGAGCACGTGGTCGGGCGGCACGTCGTCGACGAGCGTCGGCCGCACGTAGTGGCCGCCCTTCGGCGCGCTCGCCACGATCTCGCCTTCGCCGGCGAAGGCCAGGCCGCTGGCGCGAGCGAGCGCGAGGAAGTGCTCGATGCCGTCCTTCTGGCGCCGCGAGATCACCGGGCCCACGTCGAGGTCGTCCTGCGCAGGGCCGACGCGAAGCGCCCGGTAGCGCTCGGCCATCTTCCGTCGCACCGCCTCGAACACCGGCCGCTCGACCAGGATGCGCGACGCCGCCGAGCACGTCTGCCCGGCGTTCTGGATGCCGGCGTTGATCAGGTGCGGCAACGCGGCATCGAGGTCGGCGTCGGCGAAGACGATCTGCGGGCTCTTGCCGCCGAGCTCGAGCGTCACCGGCACGGCATTTCTCGCCGCGGCGATCTGCACCAGCGCGCCGGTCGCGGCCGAGCCGGTGAAGGAGACGTGGTTCACGTCGGGATGCGCGGCGAGCGCCGCGCCCGCTTCCTCGCCGAGGCCGGTGACGACGTTAAGCGCGCCCGCCGGCAGTCCCGCTTCGGCGCAGATGCGCGCGAAGGCGAGCACCGTGAGGCAGGCTTCCTCGGCGGGCTTGAGGACGCAGGCGTTGCCCATCGCCAGCGCCGCGCCGACGCTGCGGCCGACGATCTGCATCGGATAGTTCCACGGCACGATGTGCCCGGTGACGCCGTGCGGCTCGCGCAGCGTGAGCGCGGTGTAGCCGGCGGCGAAGGGCAGCGTCGCGCCGTGCACCTTGTCGGCGGCGCCGCCGTAGAACTCGCAGTAGCGCGCCAGCGCGACCGCATCGGCGCGCGCCTGCCTGAGCGGCTTGCCGACGTCGTGGACCTCGAGCCGTGCCAGCAGCTCGACGTTGTCGAGCACCTTCTGGCCGATCTTCGCGAGGACGCGGCCGCGCTCGACCGCGCTCATGCGGCCCCACGACGACGCATCGCGACTCTCGAGCGCGGCCCGCGCGGCGGCGACGGCGGCGTCGACGTCGCTCGCGCCGCCGCGGGCGATGCGCGCGAGCTCGCGGCCGTCGGACGGGTCCTCGAGCGCGAGCGTCGCGCCGCCGTCGGCAGGGCGCCACTCGCCGCCGACGAGGAGCCGGTCGGCGGGAAAGGGAATCGAGGCATCCATCGCAGGCTCCGGGAGGCCAAGGTGGCCTTTGCGCCATCATAAGAACCTCGCCGCCGCCCGGGCGCGGAGACTCCTCCATCGGCTTCTTCCTCTTCAAGCGCTTCGCGAGCCTGGTGCTGACGCTGCTCGCGGCATCGGCGCTCGTCTTCACCGTCCTCGACGTGCTGCCCGGCAACGCCGCCGAGGTCATGCTCGGCCAGAGCGCGACGTCGGAATCGGTCGCGGCGCTCTCGGCCAAGCTCGGCCTCGACCGGCCCGCGATCGTGCGCTATGGCGACTGGATGAAAGGCCTCGTCACCGCCGATCTCGGCACCAGCATCGCCTACGACGCGCCGATCGCGCAGCTCGTCGGCGAGCGTCTCGCCGTCACGGTGCCGCTCGCGCTGATGGCGATGCTGCTGACCACGGTGCTCGCCTTCTCGCTCGGGCTCTTCGCCGCCTCGCGCCACGGCCGCGCCGGCGACGCCGGCGTCATGGCCGTGAGCCAGCTCGGCATCGCCGTGCCCAACTTCTGGTTCGCGATCCTCCTGATCTGGCTGTTCGCCGTGAAGCTGCGCTGGTTTTCGGCCGGCGGCTTTCCCGGCTGGAGCGCCGACAACGGCGGCGGCGCCGGGCCGGCGCTGCGCGCGCTCGTGCTGCCGGCGGTCGCGCTCGCGGTCGTGCAGGCGGCGATCCTCGCGCGCATCGTCCGCTCGGCCGTGCTCGACGTGCTGCGCGAGGACTTCGTCCGCACCGCCCGAGCCAAGGGCCAGTCGCCGCGCGGCGTGCTCTGGGGCCACGTGCTCAGGAATGCCATGGTGCCGGTGCTGACCGTGATGGGACTGCAGTTCGCGAACCTGCTGGCCGGAACAGTCGTGATCGAGAAGGTGTTCTCGTTGCCCGGTCTCGGCCTGCTCGTCTTCCAGGCAATTGGCGAGCGCGACCTGCTCGTCGTTCGCAACGTCGTGATGCTGCTCGCAGCGTCGGTCGTGGTCATCAACTTCGTCGTCGACGTGCTCTACGTCGCGATCGACCCGCGCCTGCGCGCGCGACGCTCATGAGCCAGGCCGCGGCAGTCGCGCCGGGCACGCGGCCGTCGCGCTGGCGCCGCGCCAACTTCGCGGTCGGCTCCGTGCTCGCCGCCGGTGTCGTTGCGCTCGCGCTGCTGTCGTTCGTCTGGACGCCGTGGCCGGCCGCCGAGCTCGACATCCCGCACAAGCTCCAGCCACCGTCGGCGGCGCACTGGCTCGGCACCGACAGTCTCGGCCGCGACATCGTCTCGCTCCTCATCGTCGGCAGCCGGGTCTCGATCGCGGTCGGCCTGATCGCGGTCGGCATCGGCATCGCCTTCGGCGTCGCGCTCGGGCTCGTCGCGGCCGTGAAGCGCGGCTGGATCGAGGAGGCGGTGATGCGCCTGGCGGACTTGACCTTCGCCTTCCCGGCGCTCCTCTCGGCGATCATGCTGACGGCGATCTACGGGCCCGGGCTCGTCACCTCGATCGTCGCCATCGGCATCTTCAACGTGCCGGTGTTCGCGCGCATCACGCGGGCAAGCGCGCTGGTCGTGCGCTCGCGCGAATACGTCACCGCGGCGCGCGCG
>JAYVVB010000009.1:0-5148 GCA_043787455.1 Rhizobacter sp. | reverse complement strand
CAGACGCGCGTCGCTGAAGCCGCGCATCAGGACCGCCTCTTCGTCGTCGAGATCGACGAAAGCCTCGACCACCGCCGCCATCGCCACCTCGGCGGCGCGGGCGTTGTTGCCGTCGTCCATCTTGATCGCGACGCCGAGGCCGCGCCTGGGCAGTGCCGCGCAGAAGACGCCTTCGGCGCCGACCTTGCAGAAGACGCGCTCGCCGAGCGCCGCCATCACCGTCGTGTCGAAGCGCTCGCTGCCGGCGACCATGAACGGATGGCGCGCGACCGCACGGCGCAGCCGCTCGGCGGCACGCGCATGGCCCGGTCGCAAGCCGACCCCGGTGCCGACACGCGCGAAGGCGATCGCGAGCTTGTCGAGCGGGATCGCGAAGGTCGGGATCGAGCAGCCGTCGATGGCGCGCGGCGCCGTGGCGAGGTCGTGACCCGTTGCCGACTGCAGCGCCTCGGTGACGGCGCGCATCACCGGATGGCGCGGCGCGACGTATCCCTTCGCGTATTCGCGCGCGTCGGCGCCGGCGGCGAGCGTGCAGGCGAGGCACAGGAACCCGGCGTGCTTGCCCGAACAGTTGTTGTGGAGCGCGGTCGCCGCGTCGCCCGACGCCGCCATCGCGCGCAGCACGCTCTCGACGTGCGGCCAATGCACGCCGCATTCGAGCGCCGCCACGTCGAGCCCGGCCTTGCCGAGCATGCGATCCACGACGGCGACGTGCGCCGGCTCGCCGTTGTGCGACGCGCAGGCGATGGCGAGCTCCTCGTCGTCGAGCCCGAGCCTGTCGGCGGCGCCACTCTCGACCAGCGGGATCGCCTGCAGCACCTTCACGGCCGAGCGCGGGAAGATGGGCGTCTCGATGTCGCCGATCGCGACGACGCGATGGCCGTCGGCGTCGAACACGGCGAGCGCGCCGCGATGCGCCGATTCGCGCGTGTCGCCGCGCAGGGCTTCGACGAGGATGGGATTGTTCATCGATGGGACCGGTCGGAGCGCATGGCCGGAACTGTAGCCGCGCGAGGCGACGCACCGTGACGGCCCTGCTCCTTGCCGGCATCGACTTCAGCTCCAGCCCGTCGCGGCGAAAGCCGATCACGGTCGCTGCCGGTCGCCTGGCCGGCGGCGGCATGACATTGCATCTCGAAGACCTGATCGAGCTGCATACGCTCGACGCGTTCGCGGCCTGGCTGCAGACCCCGGGTCCCTGGCTCGGCGCTTTCGACTTTCCGTTCGGGCTGCCACGAGCGTTCGTCGACGCGAACACGCTCGGCTCGAGCGCGGCCGAGGTGTGCGCCACGGTGCATCGGCGTGCACCGACGCGCATGGCCTGGCGCGCACTGATCGATGCGTGGGGCAACACGCAGCCGGCCGGGTCGCGGCTCCTTCATCGTCGCACCGACGCAACGTCGTCCGTCACCTCGACGAGCCCGCTGCAGACGCGATACGTGCCGGTCGGCTTCATGTACTACGAGGGCGTCGCGCGCCTGATCGCCTCGAGCGTGACGATGCCGGGTCTGCACCCGGGAGACGGCAAGCGCGTCGCGCTCGAAGGCTATCCGCGCCGGCTCGCCCATGCGCTTGTCGGGCGCCGCTCGTACAAGAACGGCGACGACGAGGAACGGCGGGCGGCGCGCGAGGACATCGTTGCCGCGCTCGAGGTCGGCGTCACCGACGCGCCGCGACTGCTGAGCAGCGGCCGCACGCTGCGCGCGTCGCTCGTCGCCGATACCAGCGGCGATCGCCTCGATGCCGTGCTCTGCCTGGTACAGGCGGCGGTCGCGTCGCAGCTCGATCGCTACGGCCTGCCCGATGAGATCGACCCGGTCGAAGGCTGGATCGTCGCGTCGTGACGCCGAGACCTCGGCGTCTCAGAACGCGTAGCTCGCCGACGTGCCGACGAGCCAGGTCCGGCCGGGCGCCGGCTCGAAAAAGCGGCCGTTGCCTTCGTTGACGATCACCGAGCCGGCGTAGCGCTTGGCGAACACGTTGTCGCCGCGTGCAAAGCCGGTGAGCTGCCACGCGCCGAGGCGGGCGACGTAGCCGACGTTGGCGCCGACGACGATCGATCGCGGCGTCGCGTCGGAGTTGGTGTCGTTGACCGGCACCATGCCGGTCCGCCTCGTCTCGACGCCGCCGCGCCAGCCGAGCGCAGGCGCCCACTCGAGCGACGCGTAGGCGGTGCCGCGCGCGACGCCGGGAATGCGGTTGCCGGAAGCGACGCGCTGCTGGCTCGCCGCCGGGCAGGGCATGACGTTGCAGGTGAGGAAGCTGTCGCGGTAGAGCGCATCGAGATAGGTGAGGGCGATCTGCGCCCGCAGCGTCTGTGCATATGTCGCCGACCAGGCCGCCTCGACGCCACGGCGGCGCGTCGCGCCGGCGTTCTGGAAGGTCGAGCGTCCGCCGACGTTGGCGAGGGTCACGATCTCGTGCTGGGTGCGGGTCTCGAAGAGCGCGAGGGTCGCGTCGCCGAGGTCGGCCGAGCGCGACTTCACGCCGACCTCGAGGTTGTCGCTCTTCGCCGGCTGGAGCGCGAAGTTGAGGCCGGTCGCGCCGTTCGGGCTATAGGCGAGCTCGTTGAAGGTCGGCGTCTCGAAGCCGCGCCCGGCGGTCGCGTAGAGATGCAGGTGCTCGTCGACGGCGAACATCGCGCCGACGACCGGCAGCGTCGCTGCATAGCGCGCCGAGCCGCTGTCGTTGCCGTTCGCGCCGACGATGTAGTGGTCGGCCGAATCGAAGCGCACATGACTGCGCCGCACTCCGGCCGACATCGACAAGCGCGAAGAGAGCTGCAGCGTGGTCTGCAGATAGGGATCGAAGTCCGACGCGGTGTCGAGCTCGTCGCGCCGCAGCGCTCCCTGCACGCCGAGCGTCGTGCCGACGAAGTTCTGGTAGCCGAGGCGCTGCTGCTCGAGCGTGTCGTAGGCCAGGCCGGCGACGAGCGTCCAGGGCTGCTCGGCGATGCGGCCGCGATGGGTCCAGCGCATGTCGGTGCCGCGGTAGTCGCTCGAGAGCGCGATCACGCCGCCGGGATGGAGCGCGCTCGCCTGGGTCGCGACCGGGATCGACTGGAACTGCGTCGTGTTGCGATGGCCGGTGTAGACGAGCAGGCGCAACGCGTCCTGTGCACCGATGCGCTGGTCGTAGATCAGCCCGGCCTGCGTCTGGTCGACGTTCTTGCGAGTGTCGAACAGCAGCGCCGACGCGTCGACGCCGCGCGGGTTGGCTTCGAACTGCGCCCGCGTCAGGCCGAGCGGGTCCTGCGCGCGAGGCAGGTTGAGGCTGTTGACGATCACCGTGATCGTTGCGCCGGTGTCGTTGCCGAACTTAAGCTTGGCGTTGCCGATCGTGCGCTCGGCGGCGCTGTGGTCGCGTTAGCCGTCGGTGCGGAAGTGGCTCGCGGCGACGACGTAGCCGAGGCCCGCGGCCGTGCCGCTCGCTTTCGCGCCGAGGCGCACGACCCCGTCGCTGCCGCCGGCGATGCTGAAGTCGAGCGTCGGCCTGGTCGCGGGATCTTCACTGAAGACCTGGATCACGCCGCCCGACGAGTTGCCGTAGAGCGCCGAGAAGGGCCCGCGCAACACCTCGATGCGATCGGCCGAGCCGAGGTCGACGTTGGAGATCTGGCCCTGGCCGTCGGGGAAGGTCGCGGGGATGCCGTCGACGTAGAGACGCACGCCGCGGATGCCGAAGGTCGAGCGCGCGCCGAAGCCGCGCACCGAGATCTGCACGTCCTGGGCGTAGTTCTGGCGGTCGCGCGCGAGCAGGCCAGGAACGCCGCCGACGCTCTCCGAGATGTTGACCTGGGCCCGGCCGTTGCGGATCGTCTCCGAGCCGATGCGGTCGATCGACGCCGGGATGTCGAAGGGCGCCGCCTCGGTGCGTGTCGCCGTGACGACCACTGGCGCGAGCACCCCGCTCTCGGCCGGACGCGGCGGCACGTCCTGCGCGAAGGCCGCCGACGCGGCCAGCGTCAGGGCGACGCGGACGGCGGCAGCGCGGGCGAGGGCGGATCGGCGCGAGGCGGGCATGAAAGGCTCTTTCGAAAGGAGGCGCCACTGTACGGGCGCGGCGCGCCGTCTGCTAAGGTGTTTCGCTGCCCCGCCGGTCTTTCGCATTTCAATGGACATCGCTTCCTGGTCGGCCGTCGTAGGCCTGCTTCTCCTCGTCATGGCGCTGAGCGATTCGCTGCTGTCGCGCCTGCCTCTCAGCACGTCGATGCTGTACCTGGCCGCGGGTGCCGCCATCAGCCCGCTCTGGCTCGGCTGGACCCGTGTCTCGGCCGATGCCGACGGCAAGTTGCTCGAGTATCTCGCCGAGGTCGTCGTGCTGCTCTCGCTCTTCGGCTCGGGCCTGAAGATGAGCCTTGGCTTGCGCGATGGGCGGTGGCTGCTGCCGGTGCGCCTCGCCGTCGTCTCGATGATCGCCACCGTCTCGCTCATCGCCGCCGCTGGCATGGCCTGGCTCGGGCTCTCGCTCGGCGCGGCGATCCTGCTCGGCGGCATGCTCGCGCCGACCGATCCGGTGCTCGCGTCCGACGTCCAGCTGGCCCGCCCCGACGATCGCGACCGGCTTCGCTTCGCGCTCACCGGCGAGGCCGGACTCAACGACGGGTCGGCCTTTCCTTTCGTCCTCCTCGGCCTCGGCTTGCTCGGCCTGCACGATCTCGGCCCTTCGCTCTGGCGCTGGCTCTTGCTAGACGTGCTCTGGGGCGTCGGCGCCGGCATCAGCATCGGCGCCGTGCTCGGCACGCTCGTCGGCCAGCTCGTGCTCTATCTCCGGCGCACGCACAAGGAAGCGGTCGGCCTCGACAACTTCCTCACCCTCGGCCTCATCGGCCTGACCTACGGCGCGGCCAGCCTCGCCTCGGGCTATGGCTTTCTCGCCGTGTTCGCCGCCGGCGTCGCCTTGCGCCGGCTCGAGCAGCGCGCCAGCAGTGGCGCCCAGCCGGCAGGATCGCCGCGCACGAGGCCTCAAGCCGCTGCGGCCAGGCGCAAGCGCTCGGCCGAGATCGCCGAAGAGGCGCACGCCGATCCCGACGTGTCACACGCCGAGCAGGCGGCGACCGATGCCCAGCACGCGCCGGCGTTCATGGCCCACGCCGTGCTGAGCTTCAACGAGCAGATCGAGCGCATCGCCGAGGTCGCGGCCGTGGTC
>JAYVVB010000008.1:0-8969 GCA_043787455.1 Rhizobacter sp. | reverse complement strand
CAGTGTAATCCTCGGCCGCACGCGCAAGTCCATCAAACGGATGATGCGCAATCGCCGCCGATGTGGGGGATTACCGCTTCCGCCGACTCGATCAGCGGCTGGTCGTTCGTGTGCGGCCGGCGCGGACCCGTCGTCCCGCGACGCGGTACACTCAACGGCTTTCCCTTGCCGCTTCGGATCCTGACGTGACCCGAACGAGCGACCCCCCGGTCGATCGAGCGGCTTCCTTTCAGGAATCCACAAGGAGATCCCATGCGTCACTATGAAATCGTGCTCCTGATCCATCCCGATCAGAGCGAACAGGTTCCGGCCATGCTGGAACGCTACAAGGGCACCGTCACCGCCGGCGGCGGCAAGGTGCACCGGGTCGAGGACTGGGGTCGGCGTCAGATGGCGTACATGATCCAGAAGCTCGCCAAGGCGCACTACCTGTGCATCAACATCGAGTGCGACAACAAGGTCCTGACCGAGATCGAGACCGGGTTCCGCTTCAACGACGCAGTTCTTCGCCACCTGACCGTCGTCAAGAGCCACGCCGAGACGACGCCGTCGGTCATGATGAAGACGGTCGACCGCGAAGAGTCGAGGCGCGCGCCTCAGCCTCAGGAAGCATCGGCCTGACGAACCGGCTCGTGCTCACCGCGCAGATCGTCGAGCGCGCGGCGCTCAGGTTTACGCCCGCAGGCCTGCCGGCCCTCGACGTCAGCCTGAAGCACGAATCGGAAAGCGTCCAACTCGGCGCCCAGCGCAAGACCGCTTTCGAGATCCGGGCCCGAGCAGTCGGTACCGCAACCGAAAGGGTCATGGCAGCCGAGCTCGGCGTCGATCACGAATTCGAAGGCTTCCTCGGCGCGCAGAGAAACGGTCGCGGAATCGTCTTTCACATCCAGTCCATCGCATTGAAGTAGAGAGGTCATCACATGCCCCCGCCCCGCGGTAAAGGTCGGTTCTCGAAGGACCGCAAGCCCAAGCGCAACACCCAGTCGCTGCTGTTCCGTCGCAAGCGCTTCTGTCGCTTCACGGTCACCGGCGTCAAGGAGATCGATTACAAGGACATCGATACCTTGCGCGATTTCATCAACGAGAACGGCAAGATAACGCCGGCGCGCCTCACCGGCACGCGTGCGTTCTTCCAGCGTCAGCTGACGACGTGCATCAAGCGGGCCCGGTTCCTCGCCATGATGCCGTACAGCGACCAGCACAAGGTCTGAGGCCGCCATGCAAATCATTCTTATGGAAAAGGTCGCCAACCTCGGCAACCTAGGTGACGTCGTCAAGGTCAAGGACGGCTACGCCCGCAACTTCCTGATCCCGACCCGCGTGGCGCGCCGTGCCACGTCGACGGCGATCAAGGAGTTCGAGGACAAGCGCGTCGAGCTCGAGAAGCACGCCGCCGAGAAGCTCGCCGGCGCGCAAGCGCTTGGCGAGAAGATGAGCGGCCGCACGGTCCACATCACGCAAAAGGCCGGCGTCGACGGCCGACTTTTCGGCTCGGTCACCAACGCCGACGTCGCTGATGCGCTCAACCGCATCGACTTCAAGGTCACGAAGGCCCAGGTGCGCATGCCGAACGGCCCGCTCAAGACGGTCGGCGAGCACACCGTGACGGTGGCGCCGCACACCGACGTGGTCGTCGACGTGAAAGTCGTGGTGCTCGGCGAGACGACCTGAGGTCGGATTGCGCGCCGGACCTCCAGCGCGAACAGGAACGGGGCCGATGTGGCCCCGTTTTCTTTTCCGACACGCTGCTTGTCCACCGGCGGTGCAGAGGCTGTCCCCAGGCTTGTCCACCGGCGACTGTGCGGCCGCATTTATGATTTCGGGATGACCGCGATCTTCTCCTCCTCGCCACCCGTTGCCGACGTCCACGGCGACGACGACGTCTCGCGCCTGCGCGTGCCGCCGCACTCGGTCGAAGCCGAGCAGAGCGTCGTCGGCGGCCTGCTCCTCGACAACGGAGCCTGGGACCGGATCGGCGACCTGCTCAGCGACAGCGACTTCTATCGCTACGAGCACCGGCTAATCTACGAGACGATCGCCGCGCTCATCAACGCGACCAAGCCGGCGGACGTGATCACGGTGTTCGAGCAGCTGCAGCGGCTCGGCAAGGCCGAGGACTGCGGCGGCCTGGTCTATCTCAATGCGCTGGCGCAGAGCGTGCCGAGCGCGGCCAACATCCGGCGCTACGCCGAGATCGTGCGCGAGCGCTCGGTGCTCAGGAAGCTCGTCGCCGCGAGCGACGAGATCGCGACCAGCGCGTTCAATCCGCAGGGTCGTCCGGTGTCGCAGATCCTCGACGACGCCGAGGGCAAGATCTTCCGCATCGGCGAGGAAGGCTCGCGCTCGCGCCAGGGCTTCCAGAGCATGGACCAGCTCGTCGTCGCGCTCATCGATCGCGTCAACGAGCTGCACGAGAACGGCGCCGAGGAAGTCACCGGCGTTCGCACCGGTTTCTACGATCTCGACCGACTGACCGCCGGCCTGCAGGCGGGCGACCTGATCGTGCTCGCGGCGCGGCCGTCGATGGGCAAGACTGCACTCGCGCTCAACATCGCCGAGCACGTCGCCGTGCGCGAGGGCCTGCCGGTCGTCGTCTTTTCGATGGAAATGGGCGCGTCGCAACTGGCCTTGCGGATGGTCGGATCGCTCGGCCGGATCGACCAGCAGCACCTGCGCACCGGCGCCCTGCGCGACGACGAGTGGGGGCGTTTGTCGGAAGCGGTCGAGAAGCTCGCCAAGGTGAGCCTTTTCATCGACGAGAGCGGCTCGCTCAGCCCGACCGAGCTTCGCGCGCGCGCCCGTCGCCAGGCGCGCCAGTGCGGCAAGCTCGGCCTGATCGTCGTCGACTACCTGCAGCTGATGAGCGGCAGCGACGCCTCGGGCGAGGAAAACCGCGCCACCGTGATCGGCGAGATCTCGCGCGCCCTGAAGTCGCTCGCCAAGGAGCTCCAGTGCCCGGTGCTCGCGCTCTCGCAGCTCAACCGCAGCGTCGAGTCGCGCACCGACAAGAGGCCGCTCATGAGCGACCTGCGCGAGTCGGGCGCGATCGAGCAGGACGCCGACGTCATCATGTTCATCTACCGCGACGAGTACTACACCAAGGATGCGTGCAAGGAGCCGGGCATCGCCGAGATCATCATCGGCAAGCAGCGCAACGGCCCGACCGACACCTTCAAGCTCACCTTCCTCAAGCCGCTGACGAAGTTCGACAACCTCGCCCCGGGCTCGGCGGGCAGCGACTATTGACTCACGCGCGCGCCGTTGCCGCGATGGTCTTGGCCACGCTCCTCTGGAGCATGGCGGGCGTTGTCACCCGCCACCTCGAGGCGGCGTCGAGCTTCGAGGCGACCGCCTGGCGCAGCGGCTTCAACGCGGTCGCGCTGGTTGTCCTCCTCGGTCGCCTGCGTGGCTTCGCCAAGCTCGGTGCGACGCTGCGCAGCCGCGACCCGACGCTCTGGATCTCCGGCGCGTGCTGGGCCGTGATGTTCACGGCATTCATGGTCGCGATCACCATGACGACCGTGGCCAACGTGCTCGTCACGATGTCGATCGCGCCGCTGCTGACGGCGCTCGTGGCGCGGGCGGTCCTCGGCCAGCGACTGCCGACGCGGACCTGGGCGGCCATCGTGGTCGCCGGCGTCGGCATCGGCTGGATGTATACGCATGAATTCGCGCTCGCCGACTCGCGCCAGCTCGCCGGTACGGCGATCGCCCTCGGTGTCCCGGTCGCAGCGGCGATCAACTGGACAGCGATCCAGCGCAGCCGCCGCGGCGACGTCGACCTGCTGGTCGCGGTCCTGATCGGTGCGCTGATCTCGACCGTCGTCACCGTGCCGCTCGCGTGGCCGCTGCACGCCTCCGGTCACGACATCGCGCTCCTCGCGCTGCTCGGCGTCGCCCAGCTCGCGATTCCATGCCTGATCGCGGTGGCCGCGGCACGCTCGCTCGCCGCGCCCGAGGCGGCGCTGCTCTCGCTGCTCGAGATCGTTTTCGGCGTCACGTGGACCTGGCTCGGCGCCGACGAGGTACCCGGCCCGCATGTCCTGATCGGCGGGGCGCTGGTCGTCGGCGCATTGGTCGTCAACGAGGGTCTGGCGCTGCGTCGGCGTGACACTGTCGGCAATGCGACATGAGTCCGGCGACACCGTCCTACGCCGATCCCGGGCAGGCCCGGTACCATGGCTCGGTTCACTGCCCCTCGCTCCGCGCATGTCCAGCCTGCCCATCGCCAAGAGCACTCCGACTGTGACCCCAGACAAACGTCACTCCCGCTCGCGAGCGCCCGGCGCGCTCCTCATGCTGCTTGAAGGTCGCGCGCCGGTGGAGTTGCTCTCGCTCGTCGCGTCGTGGCCGTGGATGCGGCGCCTGGCGCGCGGCGACGGCCATCCCGTGCTCGTCTTCCCCGGCATGGGCGCCAACGACGCCACGACCGTGCCGCTGCGCCATTTCCTGCGTGAGCTCGGCTACGCGACCCACGCCTGGGGTCAAGGCCTCAACTTCGGGCCGCGGCCGGGGGTCCTCGAGCGCGCGGCCGACGACGTTCGTGCCCTGGCCGACAAGCACGGCCAGCCGGTGAGCCTGATCGGCTGGAGCCTGGGCGGCATCTACGCGCGCGAGCTTGCCAAGCTGCATCCGGATCTCGCCCGCTGCGTCATCACCCTCGGCACGCCGTTCACCGGCCACCCTAAGGCGACGAACGCCTGGCGGATCTACGAGCTCCTCAGCGGCACCAAGGTGGGCAACGGCGACGTGATGGCGCAGATCCGCGGCGCGCCGCCGGTGCCGACGACCTCGATCTATTCGCGCAGCGACGGCATCGTCTCGTGGCGCTGCAGCCTGAACGAGCCCTCGCCTCTGGCCGAGAACATCGAGGTCCCCGCCAGCCATGTCGGCCTCGGCATGAATCCGCTCGCGCTCTATGCCGCCGCCGACCGCCTGGCGCAGCCGATCGGCGATTGGCACCGCTTCGATGCGTCCGGCGCGCGCCGCTGGTTCTTCCGCACCGGCGAGCCCGACGCGGCCGTCGCGGCCGGCTGACGACGCCGCGCTTCGATGCAGGTCAGCGCCAACCGCATTCGTCTCGAGGTCGAAGACCATGGCTCGCGATCGGGCGAGCCGCTGCTCCTCGTCATGGGGCTGGGCATGCAGCTGCTCGGCTGGAACGCGGACTTCGTGAAGATGCTGGTCGCCCACGGCTTTCGCGTCATCCGATTCGACAACCGCGACAGCGGACTCAGCCAGAGCTTCGACGCCTACGGCGTGCCGAATCTGGCGCTCGATTCGCTCCGCTATGCGTTCGGCGTTCGCGTCAAGAGTCCGTACACCCTGGCCGACATGGCGGCCGACAGCGTCGGCCTCCTCGACGCTCTCGGCATTGATCGGGCCCATGTCTGTGGCGCCTCGATGGGCGGGATGATCGCCCAGCACATGGCGACCCGCTCGCCCGATCGCGTCAAGAGCCTGACGTTGATGATGACCAGCAGCGGCGCGCGGCGCCTTCCCGGGCCGGCGCTGAAGGTGCGCACAGCGATGATTTCGCGGCCTGACGATCCCAAGTCGATCGAGAGCATCGTCGAGCACTACGTGCGTCTCTATGCGTTGATCGGCAGCCCCGCCTATCCCGCGGTGCCCGACAAGCTTCGCGAGCGCTTCACGGCCTCGGTGGGGCGCGCGTACCGGCCTGCGGGCACGGCGCGCCAGATGGTCGCCATCGCCGCCGACGGCGATCGCTCCTCGCTCCTGGCGCGCATCCGCGTGCCGACGCAGATCATCCACGGCGCGGCCGACATGCTGGTGCCGGTGGCTGCCGGACGCGATCTCCACGCCAAGATCGAAGGCGCCGAGATCGACGTCGTCGAGGGCATGGGCCACGACCTGCCGGAAGCGCTCTGGCCGCGCTTCGTCGCCGGCATCGAGAAGGCCGCAGGTCGTGCCGCAACGCAGGGCGCCGGGCAGAGACAGGCGGCGACGGCGCCCTCCGTCTGACCTTCGCGCCGGGCCCGGGCGACGGGCGTGACATTTCACCCGGTCCGACGGCTCAAAGCGGGGTGCTTTAGCGACGATACTTTGCACTCACGCCCGGCCCGTCGTCAGGCCACGGCCAAGGTTCGCCCGATGCTGCCCCCCATGAGCCTGAGCGATTCGTCGACTCCCGCCGCCCTTGCTGCCGCGCAGGACAAGATCCGCGCGACCGCGGCGTCCATCGTCGTCGAAGTCGCCAACGGCCTCCTCGTGCAGATGAAGTCGGCCGCGACCTATCGCGAGCGCGGCCTCGTCGCCTTCGCCCAGATCCACATCCTCGAGAGCCGCGAGCTCTTCCTCGCCTCGTTCACGGCCGCGCTGCGCGACAGCGTCGCCGAAGATGTGGTGGCCAAGCACGACGCGGGGCCGTCAGCCGACAAGGCGAAGACCGACTGGCAGTCGATCAGCCTGGTCGGCGAAGACCAGATTGAGGAGCGCATCTCGTTCGGCCGCATTGGTCAGCTCATCTCGCATCGCTGCGAAGCCGAGTTGCGCGAGCTCGACGGTTACATGAACGCGCTCCTTCAGACCGGCTGGGCCGACCCCGACCGCAATCCCTTGCGCGGCGAGATCCTGGGCCTGGCGCTGCACAAGTCGATCGAGAAGATCACCGAGGAACCCGACACGCAGAAGATCTTCGCGCGCGAGCTCGGTCAGGCGATGGCCAACGCAATGCCGGCCTGCTACCAAGCGATCATCGCCGACCTCAAGCAGCGTGGCGTCCGACCGACCGATCTCGGCATGCGTACGCCCGAAGGATTCAATCCCCGGGCCGGCCTCCGGCCGGCCGGCACCGGCTCGGGCTCCGCCTTCGAGGAGACACGCAAGGCCTGGGAAGCATCCTGGCAAGGGCGGATCGGCGCCGACAACGTCGGCGCGCGCGACTGGGAGCGCTCGATCATCGGCCGCCACGTCGATCCGATCTCCGAGAGCGGCGATCCGCAGAGTTCGGCCGGCTTGCTCGACCGGTTGATCCGCGGCGCGATGCCGGGCTCGTTCGCCGCTGCGCAAGGCGGGGGGCCGCGCGCATCGGGCGCGGCCGAGGCCGACGTCGAGCTCATGAACTTGCTGCGCCGACTCAACGGTGGCGCGAGCTTGCGCGGCGAGCTCGACCCGCTGATGCGCGACAGCGGCTACGGCGCGTACACCCGCGACGGCGCCCCGGACTTCGCAGCGTCGACCCGATCCGGCGTGCCGCTCGGCGCCTATCAGGTCCAGCCACCGTCGAGCGGCCTCTCGGGGCTGATGGCGGCGAACCTGATCCGCGCCCACCGCGACGAGCTGATGCAGGCCTCGCGCGGCAAGCTCGACCATCTCGTCATCGAGGTCGTCAGCAGCCTCTTCGACCAGATCCTCTCGGATGCCCGCGTGCCGCCGCAGATGGCGCGGCAGATCGCCCGCATGCAGCTGCCGGTGTTGCGCGCGGCGCTCGTCGACGGCAGTTTCTTCTCGTCGCGGCGCCATCCGGTGCGCCGCTTCATTAATCGTGTCGCCTCGCTCGCCTGCGCCTTCGACTCGTTCGAGACCGGCCCGGCGCGCGAGCTGCTCGAGCGCGTCAGCAGCCTCGTGAAGGAGATCGTCGACGGCGATTTCGATCAGCTCCAGGTCTACGACGCCAAGCTGCTCGAGCTCGAGCGCTTCGTCGCCGAGCAGACCCACGCCGAGATCCGCGAGAGCGCCGCCGCCGCGACGCTGCGCGGCAAGGAGCTCGAGTGGCGCGTGCAGCAGCGCTTCAGCCAGAAGCTCTTCGCGGCGCTCGAGCCACTCGCGCTGCCGGCGTTCGTGCGCGACTTCCTCGCCGGCGTCTGGGGACAGGCGATCGTCATGGCGTCGCGTCGCGACGGCGCCGAGAGCCCGCACGCGCGGAGCCTGCGTCGCACCGGTGTCGCGCTCGTTACCAGCATCCAGCCGAAGCGCTCGCTCGAGGAGCGCAAGCGCTTCGTCGTGTCGCTGCCGGGGCTGATGTCGGAGCTCACCGAAGGCATGAAGTTCGTCGAGTGGCCGCAGGCGGCGCAGGACGAGTTCTTCGGCCAGCTGATCTCGCAGCACTCCGGCTCGCTCAAGAGCACGGCGCGCAGCGAGCTCGATCACAACATGATGGTGCGCACCCTCGAGGCCGCGTTCCGCATCCCCGTCCCGAACGCCGAGGAAGCTGCCACCGAGCCGGAGCCGGAGCAGTCACGGGCCGCGATCCCGGTCGTCGAGCAGCGGTTCTCCGCCGCCGAAGGCCAGGCGATCGGCCTGATCTCCGAAGGCGAGATCGACTGGTCGCGCCATCCGGCCAACGAGGCCCGCGCGGCGCTGGCCCGCAAGGACGCCGAGGCGGCGGCATCGCGCGAAGCATCCGGCCCGTCGACGGCGGTGGACATTCCGCTCGGCGGAGATGCCGGCGGTGAAGCGCCGTTTCCGGTGCTCTCGCCGCAGGAGGGCGTCGCCGCACCCGAGCCCGCCGCGCCGACGGAGGTCGAAGCCCCGGTCGAGTCTGCAGAGCTCGCGCCCGGGCCACAGCTGCGCGATCACCTGCAGCTCGGCTTCTCGTACCAGCTCAACCTGAAGGACCAATGGGAGAAGGTGCGCCTCACGTACATGAGTCCGGGTCGCACGCTCTTCCTGTTCGCTCACGGTGCGGGGGGACGCCAGACGATATCGATGACCGCGCGCACGCTCGCGCGCCTGTGCGAAGGCGGCCGCATGCGCGCCTTCGAGAACGCGTTCCTCATCGACCGCGCAACGCAGCGTGCGCGGCAGCAGCTGTCGGCGATCGGTCGATCCGGGGTCGCGGCAGCTGCGGCCTGACGCCGATGCCACGCGTCGGATCGCACGATTTCGTGAATCAGCTGCAAAACCCGTGGCGCCTGTGCGTCGCGCCGATGATGGACTGGACCGATCGGCACTGTCGGTACTTTCATCGCCTGCTGACGCGGCACGCGCGGCTCTACACCGAGATG
>JAYVVB010000007.1:0-7791 GCA_043787455.1 Rhizobacter sp. | reverse complement strand
CCGGGGCCGGGTCGAGCGCGCGGCACGCTGGCACGCACGCTCGTGCGCGGCGTGCTCACGGTCCTGCGCGCGATCCCGGAAGTCGTATGGGCGCTGGTCTTCGTGCGCGCCCTCGGCCTGGGTCCGGGCGCCGGCGTGCTTGCGCTCGCCGTCACCTACGGCGGCATGCTCGGCAAGGTCTACACCGAGATCCTCGAGTCGGGCGACACGCGCGCCGCGCGCGCGCTGCTCGAGGCCGGAAGCCCGCGCCTCGGCGCCCTGTTCTACGCCCTCGTGCCGGGCGCGGCGCAAGAGCTCGCGTCGTACACCGTCTATCGCTGGGAATGCGCCGTGCGCGCCTCGGTCGTGATGGGCTTCGTCGGCGCCGGCGGCCTCGGCCAGCTGATGGACCAGTCGATGAAGATGCTCAACGGCGGCGAAGCGAGCACGATCCTCGTCACCTTCCTCGTCCTCGTCCTCGTCGCCGACGCGATAAGCGTCGTCATCCGCAAGGTGCTCGCGTGAGCATCTCCGCCGCGCGCGAGCCGTCGGTCGCGACGCGGCTCGAGCCATGCTGGGCCTGCCTCACACTCGCTTTCGCGATCGTCGTCGCGGTGGTCGCGAGCTTCGCCTACCTCGCCGTCGACTGGCGCCAACTCTTCAGCGCCGAGTCGATGCGACTCATGAACAAGTTCGTGGGCGAGTTCTTTCCGCCCGACCTTTCTCCCGCCTTCGTCGCCAAGGCGGCATGGGGCGCGCTCCAGACCTTCGCCGTCGCGGCTATCGGCACGCTGCTCGCGGTGATCGGCGGCGGCGTGCTGGCGCTGCCGGCGGCGGGGCGCTTCGGGCTCGCGCCGCGCCTGGCGGCGCGCTTCGTCCTGAACCTCTTGCGCAGCGTCCCGGAGCTGGTCTGGGCCGCGTTGATGGTGATCGCGGCCGGCCTCGGGCCCTTCGCCGGCACGCTCGCGCTCGCACTGCACACGACCGGCGTCCTCGGCCGCCTCTACGCCGAGAGCCTCGAGAACGTGCCGCCCGCGGCGGAACGCGCGCTGCGCGACGCAGGCGCCGGGCGCATCGCCTCGTTCGCCTACGCGACGCTGCCGCTGGTCACGGCGCAAGGCGTGGCGTACGCGCTCTATCGGCTCGAGATGAACATCCGCATGGCCGCCGTGCTCGGCTTCGTCGGCGCCGGCGGGCTCGGCCAGCTCCTCTATTTCCACCTCTCGATCTTCCAGCAGGCGCAGGCCGCGACCTTGCTGATCGCGATGTTCGTGCTCGTCTTCGCCGTCGACTCGCTGAGCGCCTGGACGCGGGCCAAGCTCGCCAGCGCGCACGCCTGAGATCAGGCGCCGAAGCTGTCGAGGCAGGCGGCGAGGCGGCGAAACTGCGCCGCGTCGGAGCGATGGAAGGCTTCGGCGAACGGCACGCCATGCTGCAGGCCGCGATACCGATTCAGGCCGAGGATCGCCTCGGCGTAGTCGCGGTCGCCCATCTGCGAGGCGTAGAGGCGGATCAGGCGCGCCTTCGCGTCGGCGACGCTGCCGATGTCGACGCCCAAGTTCGGCCAGAGCGTCGACCAGACCTCGTAGGCGAGCACCTCGCCCTGCCAGCCCGAGAGTTCGGTCGCGAGCGCGAACGCGAGCGCCGTGGCCTGGTGGTCGGCGTGGGCGTCGACCGGAAAGGGACAGAAGACCTGCTCCGGGAGGAAGGTCTTCAGCGTCTCGGCCAGGCGCTCGGCGATGGCACGCTCGTGCCGCACCAGCGCGCCGTCGGGAAAGCCGAGCTCGACGACCGAGGCGAGGGACAGTGCCGACTGCACCTGCTTCATCTCGAGCCGTCGCGTCGCCCTGACCTGCTCGGCAGCGACCGGATCGGCGAGCGCGCCCGAGCTGTCGGAGACAAACACGACCCGCACCTCGCTCCCGGCCAACTGGTGCAGGAGCAGCGTGCCGCCGCAGGCGATCGACTCGTCGTCGAAGTGCGGCGCGAGCACGAGGACCCGAGCGCGGTGCACGGTTTCGAGCTGCACCGGCAGGCGATGCGTCGCGCGTCTGAGGGCGATCAGGAAGCGGCGCGCGAACGCCGAGCGCACGCGATTCGAGATCGTCTGCAACGAAGTCTCAGGTGGCGATCACGGCCGCCCGGGCCGGCACGGTCGAGGTCTCCAGCACGCGTCGATAGACGTGCAGGATGTCCTCGGCCTTCACTTCCCAGTCGTAGTAGGTCTCAACCTTGAGACGCGCCGCGTGGCCCAGCGCCGCGCGCTCGGCCGGCGAGTCGGCGAGGCGAACCATCGCCGCGGCCAGGCCTTCGATCAGCGCCGTCCGGCCGGTGGGCTCGATCAGGATGCCGCACGAGTCGTCGAGATAGTCGAGGGCGCCGCCCCACGCCGTCGCGACGACCGGCTTGGACATCGACATCGCCTCGAGGATCACCGCGCCGCCGCAGTCGCGCAGGCTCGGCATCACCAGGCCGTCGACCTCGGCGAGCTCGGCCGCGCAGGCCGACTGCGAGACCCAGCCGGTGAAGCGGACCGGCGCACCCCTGCCTTCGGTCGGACGCGACGGGAAAAGCGCCGCGGCATGCCGCCGCAGCCGCTCGCGCTCCTCGCCGTCGCCGATGACGACCAAGCGCATCGACGTCGACGCCGAAGCGATGGCGAAGGCGTCGAGCAGGACGTCGACCGCCTTCAGCTTGACCAGCCGGCCGACGAATCCGAAGGTGACGACGCCGCCGCCCTTTCTCGAGGACAGCGGCGGATCCGGATTCCAGAGATCGAGCTCGACGCCGTTCTCGACCAGCACCTCGACCTCGTCGCACACGCCCTTGGGCAAGGCCGCCCGCGTGCGTTCGTTGGCGACGAGCAGGATCGCCGCACGGCGCTTGCCCGGCATCACCTTGTTGAGCCACGAGGCCTGGCTCACGCCGACGCGAAAGAGGAGCTTCTTGAACCAGCTCTGCTCGGCCCGGAACGCGGGCGGATAGTCCATGCCGCCGTTCATCGGCCCGATGATCACCGGCGCGCCAACGTCGAAGATGATCGACGGCTCGCGCGGCGAGACCGGCGTCGGCTGGTGGATGAGATCGATCCCTTCCGAGGCGACCAGGCGGCGCACGATCTTCCTCTGCGCCATCTGCACCGCCAGGCGCGAGATGAACCCGGTCGTGGCATAGGCGAGCATCGGCGGCAGCCACGTGCCCAGGCTCCACAGCATCGTGTGCAGCCAGCTGTCCTCGACGTAGAGGATGCGCGCGTCGCCCGGGAACAGATCGGCCAGCTCAGCACGGGTGCGGGCATGGGCGACGAGCCAGACCTCGAAGCCGCGATTGCGCAGGAGCCGGAAATAGTGGAGCGGCAGGATCGCCTCGCCGCCGAACTGCGCCGAGGCGTGATCGCAGACGATCAGCACGCTGAAGGAGGTGTCGGTCGTCGAACGGGAATCGGCCTGCCGCCGCATCGATATCGCCTTCCTGGGCCCCTCGTCGCGGAGCCGTGTGGGGATCAACCCCCAAGAATAGTCGGCGTGCAAGCCCCGCGCGGGCGCCCAGGCACAGGGTTGTGACAATCGTTTCAGTCTGACGAGAATCGGGGGGTCAGGGCGAGTGGCCTTTTCGCACCGGATACCCGGCCTCGAGCCAGCTCTTCATGCCGCCGTCGAGCGCGACCGCGCGCTGAAAGCCCATGGTGCGCAGCGTCGCCGCAGCCAGCGTCGAGATCCGCCCGATCTCGCAGCAGGTGACGATGCGCGCCGTCGGATCGGGCAGCTCCTTGTCGACGCGCAACTCGAGCTGGCCGCGCGGCAGGAGGCGCGCGCCGGGGATGTGGCCGGCCTCGTAGGCGTCCTTCTCACGCACGTCGAGGACGACGAGCTCGCCGCCGCCCGCGCCGATCCGCGAATGCAGCTCGGCCATGCTCATGAAAGGCACGCTCGCCGTCGCCTCGGCGAGCATCTCGGCGACGGTCTTGCCGCCGCTCATGTTGGTCCTGAGGGCCTCGGTAAGATGAGTCGGCATCGACAGGTCGAGGCTTCGCATCATCTCCACGAACGCGGCCGGGTCGCGCTGCTGCAGGCGCGGGTTGCCGGCGAGCTCGACGCCGATCGTCGAGTGACTGCGGCCCTTGTAGTCGTGCGCGGGAAAGACGAGCAGCGCCGGATCGAGCGCGCGCAGCTTCTCGAGGCTCACGAACAGGACCTCCGGATCGCCACTTGGCAGATCGGTGCGGCCGGTACCGCCGATGAGGAGCGTGTCGCCGGTGAAGACCCGGTCCTCGCCGACCAGGCACATCGAGTCGGCCGTGTGGCCGGGGGTGTGGATCGCGCGCAAGCGGAGCTTGCCGAGGACGATCGACTCGCCGTCGTCGATGCGCATCGAGATCCCCGGTGCCGGACTGGCGCGATGCATCACCGTCATCGCGCCGAGCTGCTGGGCGATACGCCGCGACGCCGAGAAGTGATCGGCGTGGGTGTGGGTGTCGATCACGAACCTGATGCGCAGACCGTCGCGCGACGCGAGGGCGAGGTAGCGGTCGATCTGGCTCACCTCCGGATCGATCAGCGCGCCGGCACAGGTGTCGGCACAGCCGAGCAGGTAGGACTGGCAACCGCCGGTGGCGACCTGCTCGAAGATCATCGCGTCGCCTCCAGCGGGTCCCACGATTCGAGCCAGCGCGCGAAGTTCTCGAGACCCTGGTCGAGCGGGGTTCGCGCCCAAGGACCGATCGCCGTCAGCAGGCGCTCGGGATCGGCGCAGGTGAGCGGCACATCGCCGGCCTGCATCGGCTGGAACTCGATCACCGCGGGCTGGCCGACGGCGCGTTCGAGCGAGGCGATGAAGTCGAGCACCCGCACCGGCCGATGGCTGCCGACGTTGAAGATCTCGGCCGGTGCAACGCCTTCCGGCCGTGGCGGGCCGCGCTCGAGCAGGCGCTGCACCGCATCGACGGCATCGTCGATGTAGGTGAAGTCGCGCAGCAGCTCGCCGCGGGCGAAGACCGGGATCGTCTGGCCGCGTCGCATGCGCTGCGCGAAGGAAAAGTAAGCCATGTCGGGCCGGCCCCAGGGCCCGTAGACGGTGAAGAAGCGCAGGCCCGTCACCGGCAGCCCATGCACCGCGGCGTACGAATGGGCGATCGCTTCGCCGGCCTGCTTGGTCGCGGCGTAGAGCGACGCCGGCGCGCCGCTGCGATCGCTTTCGGCGAAGGGTGCCTCGGTGCGCGCGCCGTAGACGCTCGACGAGCTGGCGTAGACGACGTGGCCGACCTTCTCCTCGGCGCACGCCTGGAACACGGCGACGAAGGCGGCGACGTTGGAGCGCACGTAGTCCATCGGCGCCTTGATCGAATGGCGCACGCCGGCCTGCGCGGCCAGGTGAACGACGACGTCGAACGGTCCGTGGCGGCGCATGAAGGCGCTCGACGCCGCGGCGTCGGCGAGGTCGATCGCGTGGCAGTCGACGCCGAGTGGTGTGAGCAGCGCCGCGACACGGTCGCGTTTCAGGCGCGGGTCGTAGTAGGCGTTGAACTCGTCGCAGCCGACGACGCGCACGCCTGCGCGCGCCAAGCGGGCGGCGACGTGCGCGCCGATGAAGCCCGCGGCACCGGTCACTAGGCACAATCGCATGGGCGCTCACTATAGGCCGGCCCGCCCACTATCTTGCCTCCGACCCCTGCTTCGCCCAGCTTGCCGCGCGCGCTCCCCACTGTGGCCGTCGTCGCCGCCGTGCTCGTCGCGGCCGGCGCACTCTCGCACCTCGCGGGCGACGCGAGCCCGACCTATCGCGCCCTGCGAGAAGCGATGCGTGGCCTCCCGGACTGGCTCTGGTCCGACCTCACCTTCCTCGGCTTCGGCCTCACCGCGGCGATCCTCGTCACCCTGGTGCGCGACCGATCGATGCGCCTGGTCGCGGTGTCGCTCTGGAGCTTCGCCTTCACCACTCTCGGCGTCCAGGTCATCAAGCGAACGCTGGTGACGCCGCGCCCGCTCACGCTGCTGCCCGACCTCGCGCCGATCGGCGATCGCCTGTTCTGGGGCTCGATGCCGTCGGGCCACGCCGCGACGGCTCTGGCCCTGGCGACCGCCTACCTGCTCGTGCGCAGCCGCTCGTGGCGCAGCGTCGCCGTCGTGTTCGCTCTCGCTGCGGCGGTGGCGATCTCGCGCCTCGGTGTCGGCGCGCACTGGATCGGCGACGTGCTCGTCGGCGCCGGCATCGGCCTCGCAGCGACCGCGCTCAGCGCCGTGATCGAGCATCGCGTCGATCTCGCGCGCCGGCTCGTCACCCCCTACGGTCAACTGGCGATCGCGACGATCCAGATCGTCACCGGCGCGCTCATGCTCTGGCGCCCGCTCGGCTATCCGCTCGCGCAACCTCTGCAGTGGCTCGTCGGCGTCGTCGGCGTCGGCGCCGGCTGCTATCGCCTCTGGGAGATGCGCGCGCCCGCCGCTCGCATCGGCGGTGTCGCGCCATGACGACCCGCCAGGCCGTCGGCACTGCGGCGGGCGTCGCGCTCGGCGCGCTGTTGCTGTGGCTCCTGCTGCGCGGCGCCTCGATCTCGCGCTGGCTCGATGCGCTTGTCGGCGTGCCGCCGCTGCTCTGGGTCGTCGCCACGCTCGGTCTGCTCGCGAGCTACGCGCTGCGCGCACTGCGCCTCTTCGTCGAATGGCAGCCGCAGGTGCGCGGCATCCGCTTCGCCGAGTGCCTGCGCCTCATGCTGCTGCACAACGCCGCCGTCAACGTCGTGCCGATGCGTGCGGGCGAAGCCGGCTATTCCTGGATCGTGCATCGCCAGTGGGGCGTGCCGCTCGTCGACGCGGTCGCGAGCCTGCTCTGGCTGCGCCTGCAGGACGTGGCCATCCTCGCCGCCTTCGCGATCGCCTGGCTGCTGCCGCTGCCGGCACCGGCGGGCGCGGCGCTGGCGCTCGCCTGGCTCGTCGTCTACGCGCTCGCGTCGCCGCATCTCGGCTCGCTCCTCACGCTCCTGCCGTGGCGACCGCTGCAGCGGGTTGGCGCCTACGCGCGGCGGCCCGGTCAGGACGCTTGGCGAAGGCCCGCATCGCTCGCCTGCGCGCTCGCGAACTGGGCGGTGAAGCTGGCCGTGCTCGCGGCCCTGCTCGCCGCGCTCGCGGACCTGTCGATCGTCGATGCGCTGCGCGGCAGCCTCGGCGGCGAGCTCGCCGCGGTGCTGCCGGTGCAGGGCCCCGCGAGCCTCGGCACTTACGAGGCCGGTGTCTGGGGCGGCGTTGCGCTGCGCGCGCCGTCCACCTCGCTCGCCCACGTCGGCGCCGCCGCGCTCGCGGTCCATCTGCTCGGCCTCATCGTCGGCCTGGTCGCGGCGCTGGTCGCGCAACTGACGACGCGATCCTGGCCGCCTGCGGCCCGAACGGTTCACCCGCAATGATCATCACCTCTTCTGCGACCCCAAGCGCGACTGAGATCACGACCTCTTCTCCATCGACGGCGCTGTCGACACTGGCGCCGCCGCACCGGCTCTCGGTCGTCGTGCCGATGTACAACGAGATCGAGAACGCGGCGCCGCTGATCGACGCCGTGCAGGCCGCGCTCGCGAGCTATCCGTCGCCGTGGGAGCTGATCGTCGTCGACGACGGCAGCCGCGACGGCACCGGCGACGCGCTCGTGCGCCATGCGGCGACTGTCGGGCCGCATATCCACGTCGTCCGACTCGCCCGCAACTTTCGCCAGACCGCCGCCATGCAGGCCGGCATCGACGCGGCGCGCGGCGACGTCATCGTGACGATGGATGGCGACCTGCAGAACGACCCGGCCGACATCCCGAAGCTGGTCGACAAGCTCGTC
>JAYVVB010000006.1:0-8337 GCA_043787455.1 Rhizobacter sp. | reverse complement strand
CGCTGGTCGAGGCACGCGAAGGCCGCGCCGCGGCGCGGGCCTGATCGAACACAAGACGAACACAAGAGAAGGAGACCGCCATGCGCTCGACCATGATGGATGTGCCGCTCTCGCTCAATCACTTCCTCGATCGCGCCGGCACTTTGTTCGCGCAGAACAGAATAGTCTCGCGCCTGCCCGACAAGTCGCTGCGCACGCACACCTACGCCGAGTACTACCGGCGCACGCGCCAGCTCGCCGCGGCGCTGCAGGCGCTCGGCCTGAAGAAGGGCGACCGCGTCGCGACGCTCAGCTGGAACCACCACGCGCATCTCGAGTGCTACTTCGGCATCCCGGCCGCGGGCGGCGTGATGCACACGCTCAACCTGCGCCTCGCGCCCGACGAGATCGGCTGGATCGCGCACGACGCCGAAGACCGCTTCCTCGTCGTCGACGACATCCTGCTGCCGCTCTATCGCCAGTTCGCCGGCAAGCACGCGTTCGAGAAGGTGATCGTGTTCCCGTTCTCGGGCGCGCCGGTCGACACGGGCGGCGGCCATCTCGACTACGAAGCGCTCCTCGCTTCGGCCGACGGCGACGCGTTCGTCTACGCCGCCCACGACGAAAACGACCCGGTGGCCATGTGCTACACCTCGGGCACGACCGGCCGCAGCAAAGGCGTCGTCTACTCGCATCGATCGACGGTGCTGCACACGCTGGTCGGCGCGCTCGCCGACCACTGGGGCCTGCGCAGCACCGACTGCCTGCTGCCGGTGACGCCGATGTTCCATGCCAACAGCTGGGGCCTGCCCTACGGCGCGGTGATGCTCGGCATCAGGATCGTCCTGCCCGGGCCGCACCTGCATCCCGACGACCTGCTCGACCTCATGCAGCTCGAGCCGCCGACGCTCGCCCTCGGCGTGCCGACGATCTGGATGGGCCTGATCCAGGCCTACGACCGCTCGCTCGTCGAGCAGCCCGGTCGCTGGAAGTTGCCGTCGGGGATGCGCTCGCTCGTCGGCGGCGCGGCCGTGCCCGAGGCGCTGATCCGCGCCTTCGCCAGGCACGGCATCTGGATCATCCAGGGCTGGGGCATGACCGAGACCTCGCCGCTCGCGACCGTCTCCTATCCGCGCGCCGAGGTCGAGTCGCTCGGCGAGAACGAGCGCTTCCGCCGCGCCGCGATGGCCGGCGTGCCTGCGCCGCTCGTCGACGTGAGGATCCGCGACGACAGCGGCGAAGACGCGCCGTGGGACGGCAAGTCGGTCGGAGAGATCCAGGTCCGTGGTCCGTTCATCACCGGTTCCTATCACGGCGTGCCCGTCAGCGACGAGAAGTTCACCGACGACGGGTGGCTGCGCACGGGCGACGTCGCGGCGATGGACGAGCTCGGCTTCGTGCGCATCACGGATCGCACCAAGGACCTGATCAAGTCGGGCGGCGAATGGATCTCGTCGGTCGATCTCGAGAACGCGCTGATGGCGCATCCGGCGATCGCCGAAGCGGCGGTGATCGCGATCCCGGACGAAAAGTGGAGCGAGCGACCTCTGGCGTGCGTCGTCTGCAAGCAGGGCGCCGCGATCGCTCTGCCGGACATCGCCGAGATACTCGGCCAGCACCTGCTCGCGCACGGCTTCGCCAAGTGGCAGCTGCCCGATCGCTACGAGGTGATCGACGGCGTGCCGCGCACGTCGACCGGCAAGTTCTGGAAGCTCAAGCTGCGCGAGCGCTTCCCGCGCTAGAATCGGTTCTTGACCAGGTTGGTCAAGAGAACAGGTCATGCAGGTCAACCTCTACGAAGCCAAGACACAGCTTTCCCAGCTCGTCGAGGCTGCCCACAATGGTCAGACCGTGATCATCGCCAAGGCCGGCAAGCCCATGGCCAAGCTCGTGCCACTTCATCACGGCTCGAAGCCCACGGTGAAGTTCGGGCTGATGAAGGGCGAGTTCATCGAGTCTGCCGATTTCGATGACCCGCTGCCGGAAGACCTGCTCGCCGCGTTCGAAGGTCGCAAGGCTTGAAGTTGCTGCTCGATACGCACATCGTTCTCTGGCTGCTGCGTGACGCTCCCGAACTGACCGCCAAGGGCCGCCGGCTGATTCGCACGGCCGAGGCGCTTTATGTCAGCAGCGTGTCGATCTGGGAAGCGGCGATCAAGTCTGCCCAAGGCAGACTTCCGATCGCGATGGCTCGTATGGAGTCGCAACTGATCGAAACCGGGTGTCGGCCACTGGCGGTGACCTGGGCGCACGCTTTGCGCTATCGCGAGCTGCCGCCGCTGCATCGTGATCCCTTCGACCGCATGCTCGTCGCCCAGGCGATGAACGAACCGCTGCACCTGCTCACGCACGACGCGCAGCTCCGTCCCTACTCCGAGCTGGTGATGCTGGTCTGAAGAGTCCGTACCGGCAGTCCTTTCCTCCTTCGATGTCCGACCTGTTCACCCCCGAAGCCGGCGATCCCGTCGCTCTTTCGGAATACGCCGAGCGCGCCTACCTCGAGTACGCGCTCTCGGTCGTCAAGGGCCGCGCCCTCCCGGACGTCGCCGACGGCCAGAAGCCAGTGCAGCGCCGCATCCTCTACGCGATGGCGCGCATGGGCCTGGCCTTCACGAGCGCGGCCGGGCCGAAGGCGGTGAAGAGCGCGCGCGTCGTCGGCGACGTCCTCGGGCGCTTCCATCCGCACGGCGACCAGGCCGCTTACGACGCGCTCGTGCGCATGGCGCAGGACTTCGCGCTCCGCTATCCGCTGATCGACGGCCAGGGCAACTTCGGCTCGCGCGATGGCGACGGCGCGGCAGCGATGCGCTACACCGAGACGCGCCTCGCGCCGATCGCGCGCCTGCTGCTCGACGAGATCGATGAAGGCACGGTCGACTTCATCCCCAACTACGACGGCTCGACCGAGGAGCCGCGCCTGTTGCCGGCGCGCTTGCCCTTCGTGCTCCTCAACGGCGCGAGCGGCATCGCCGTCGGCCTCGCGACCGAGATCCCGAGCCACAACCTGCGCGAGGTCGCGGCGGCGGCGATCGCGTTGCTGAAGGACGACAAGCTCGGCGACGACGAGCTCGCCAGGCTGTTGCCCGGCCCCGACTATCCCGGCGGCGGTCAGATCATCAGCAGTGCCGACGACATCCGCGCCGCGTATGCCACCGGCCGCGGCTCGCTCAAGGTGCGGGCGCGCTGGAAGATCGAGGACCTCGCGCGCGGGCAGTGGCAGCTCGTCGTCACCGAGCTGCCGCCGGGCGCGAGCTCTCAGAAGGTGCTCGAGGAGATCGAGGAGCTCACCAACCCGAAGATCCGCGCCGGCAAAAAAGCGCTCGGCGCCGAGCAGCTGCAACTCAAGGCGACGCTCCTCGCGGTGCTCGACGGCGTCCGCGACGAGTCGAGCAAGGACGCTGCGGTGCGCCTTGTCTTCGAGCCCAAGTCGCGCACCGTGTCGCAGAGCGATCTCGCCAACACGCTGCTCGCGCACACCAGTCTCGAGAGCTCGGCGCCGATCAACCTGACGATGGTCGGCAGCGACGGCCGGCCGACGCAGAAGAGCCTGCGTCAGCTCCTCGGCGAGTGGGTCGCGTTCCGGCTCAAGACCGTCGAGCGGCGCACGCGCCATCGGCTGGGCAAGCTCGCCGAGCGCATCCACATTCTCGAAGGGCGCCAGTTGGTGCTGCTGTCGATCGACGAGGTGATCGCCATCATCCGCGCCGCCGACGAGCCGAAGCCGGCGCTGATCGCGCGCTTCGCCTTGAGCGAGCGCCAGGCCGACGATATCCTCGACATCCGGCTGCGTCAGCTGGCGCGGCTCGAAGCGATCAAGATCGAGCAAGAGCTGAAGGAGCTGCGCGGCGAGGCGACGAAGCTGAACGAGATCCTGGCCAGCCCGGCGGCGCTGAAGCGCACCGTGATCCGCGAGATCGAGCTTGACGCGAAGGCGCACGGCGACGAGCGGCGCACGCTGATCGAGGAGCAGAAGCGGACGATCGCGGAGGTGCGGGTCGTCGACGAGGCCGTGACCGTCGTCGTCAGCATGAAGGGCTGGGTGCGGGCGATGAAGGGCCACGAGGTCGAGCCGGCGCAGCTCGCCTTCAAGGCCGGCGATGCGCTCTACGGCACCTTCGCCTGCCGCAGCGTCGACACCGTACTCGTCTTCGGCAGCAACGGTCGCGTCTACTCGGTCGCGGCGGCGGCGTTGCCGAGCGGCCGCGGCGACGGCCAGGCGATCACCTCGCTGATCGAGCTCGAGCCGGGCACGCAGCCGGCGCACTATTTCGCCGGCACCGGCGGGCAGGTGCTGCTCCTTGCGGGCACGGGCGGCTTCGGCCTGCTCGCGCGTGCCGGCGACCTCGTCTCGCGCCAGCGCGGCGGCAAGGCCTTCCTCGCCCTCGAAGGGGACGAGAAACCGCTGCCGCCGGTCGCGTTCGGTCCGGACGCCGCACGTGTCGCCTGCCTGACGCTCGCCGGGCGCCTGCTCGTCTTCGCGCTCGACGAGCTGAAGCTGCAGGGCAATGGCGGGCGCGGTCTGACACTCTTGGATCTAGACGCGAGCGATGCGGTCGTCAGCGTCGCGGTGTTCGCGTCGGCGCTGCGCTTGCTCGGCAGCGGTCGCGGCGGCAAGCCGAAGGACGAGGTGCTTCGCGGCGCGGCGCTCGAGCCGTATGTCGGCAAACGCGCGAGGAAGGGCCGGCGCCAGGACGTCATGCAGAAGTCGACGCGCGTCGTCGCCGCCGACGCGCACTGAAATCGGCGCGCGTCGCGCCGTTGCGTCAGGCCAGCTTCAGTGTTCTGAGCAACGCGACGGCGCAGACCACGAAGACGACCGCGGACCAGATCGCGTAGGGAACGCCGAGCAGGCTGAAGGCCGCGTCGGCGCAGCTCGCGCGCGCCTCGAAGGCGTCTGGCACGAGGCGATCGAGCTGGGTCCAGCCGACGATGCGATCGGCGAGGGTGAGGTTGCACGAGGCCGACTTCGCGGCGACAGACTGCTGCCAGACCGCGGCCGCGATGCCGGCGAGCGCGAGCAGCACGCCGACGACGGCGACGACCCGCGTCGCGGTCGCGGCGCGGATCGCGAGGCCGATCAGCGCAAGCACACCGATCACCGCGAAGATCAGCCGCTGCAGGATGCACCACGGGCACGGCTCCATGCCGAACGCGTACTGCGAGACGAGCGCGGCCGCGATCGAGCCAAAGCACAGGATGGCGACGAACGCGAGCAGCGGCGTCGCGCCCGCCATCGCCCCCGAGCCGCGAGCCGGCCGTGCCAGGATCGCCGCCATCAGTCGGCGACTTGGGCGATCAGCTCGATCTCGACGCAGGCGCCGAGCGGCAGCTGCGCCACGCCATAGGCGCTGCGCGCGTGCGCGCCCTTCTCGGCGAAGACCTCGCCGAAAAGCTCCGAGCAGCCATTGGTGACGAGGTGGTGCTCGACGAAGTCGGGGGCGCTGTTGACGAGGCTCGTGATGCGCACGATGCGCTCGACCTTGTCGAGGTCGCCGACGGCGGCGTGGAGCGTGCCGAGCAGGTCGACGGCGACGGCGCGCGCCGCCTTCTTGCCGGTGGCCGTCGTCATGTCGCGACCGAGCTGGCCGACCCAGACCTTGCCGTCGCGCTTGGCGATGTGGCCGGAAAGGAAGACGAGCTGGCCGGAGCGGACGAAGGGCACGTAGGCCCCGGCCGGGATCGACAGCGGCGCCAGCGAGATATCGAGGTCGGTGAGACGGTCGTAGATGGACATGAGGGTCTCGAGAGGCAGCGAAGGCAAATCCTACACTCCTGCGGTGGGAAGACAGAACACCGGCGCGTGGCTCGTGGCGTGCTTGCTCGCCTGGCTCGGCGGCGTCGCGTTGCAGTTGCACGAGCGCGAGCTGCTGGGCCTGTCCTCGTATGCGGTCATCGCAGCGATCGCAGCCGCCGCGCTTGTTGCGAGCATGGCGCTTCGACAACGTCGCTTCATGGTCGTGCCCGCAGCCGTCGCGGTCGCGGCATTCGGCTTCGCCTGCACCGGCCTGCAGGCGACGCTCGGCCTGGCCGAGACGCTGCCCCACGAGCTCGAGGGGAGAGACCTCGTCGTCACCGGCGTCGTCGCGAGCCTGCCGCAGCAGGGGCCGAGCGGACTGCGCTTTCGCTTCGAGCTCGACCCGGCGCCAACCGGCGATCCGCTCGCGGCCGTGCCTCGGACTCTGGCGCTCGGCTGGTACGCCGGCTATCACGAAGACGCGGCGGCCGTGCAGCCGCGAAGCGAGCTGCGCGCCGGGCAGCGCTGGCGCTTCACCGTGCGCCTGCGCCAGCCGCATGGCAACCTCAATCCGAACGGCTTCGACTACGAGCTGATGCTCCTGGAACAGGGCGTTCGCGCGACCGGCTACGTCCGCGACGCGCCGGCGACCTTGCTCGACGCGAGCGCCGGCCATCCCATCGAGCGGGCGCGCCAGCGCGTGCGTGACGCGATCTACGCGCATGTCGCCGATCGCCGCGCCGCCGGCGTGCTCGCCGCGCTTGCGGTCGGCGACCAGAGCGCGATCGAGCGCGACGACTGGGATCTCTTTCGCAATGCCGGCGTGGCCCATCTCATGTCGATCAGCGGCGTCCACGTGACGATGTTCGCGTGGCTCGCCGGCCTCGCCATCGCGGCCGCATGGCGGCGCAGCGCGCGCGCGACGCTCTGGCTCGCCGCACCCATCGCCGCACGCTGGGGCGGACTGGTGGCCGCGACGGCCTACGCGCTGTTCTCGGGCTGGGGCGTGCCGTCGCAGCGCACGATCTGGATGCTCGCCACCGTCACGGTGCTGCGTGCCGCCGGCGTGCGCTGGCCGTGGCTCGTGATCCTGCTCGTCGCCGCGGTCGTCGTCACCGTGCTCGATCCCTGGGCGCTGACGCAGGCCGGCTTCTGGCTCTCGTTCATGGCCGTCGGGCTCCTGATGGCGTCGTCGTATGCAAACGGTGCGAGCAGCGCTCCGGTCGCGGGCGTGGCCGCCGGCTGGCGCACCTGGCCCGGCCGGATCGGCGCGAGCGTGCGCGACGGCCTGCGCGCGCAGGTCATCGCCACGCTCGGGCTGACGCCGCTGACGCTGGTCTTCTTCCAGCAGGTCTCGCTCGTCGGCTTTCTCGCCAACCTGGTCGCGATCCCGCTCGTGACGCTCGTGATCACGCCGCTTGCGCTCGTCGGCATCGCCGTCGCGCCGCTTTGGAGTCTCGGCGCCGCGATCGTCGTCGGTCTCGACGCGCTCCTGACCCGGCTCACTGCGATCCCCGGCGCGGTCTGGACCTTGCCCGTTGCGCCGCTCTGGGCGCAGCTCGCGGGCCTGGTCGCGGCGGCGCTCGTCGTCATGCCCTTGCCGTGGCGGGCCAAGCTGCTGGCGGTTCCGCTCGCGCTCGCGCTGCTGATCCCGCCGCGCGATCCGCCTGCCGCCGGCAGCTTCGACCTCGTCGCCGCCGACATCGGCCAGGGCACTGCCGTCATCGTGCGCACGCGCGAGCACGTCCTCCTCTTCGACAGCGGCCCGCAGTACTCGCGCGCGAACGACGCTGGTCAGCGCGTGCTCGTGCCCCTGCTACGGGCGCGCGGCGAGCAGCACGTCGACCTGATGATGCTCAGCCACCGCGACAGCGACCACGTCGGCGGGGCGCGCTCGGTGCTCGGCGCGTTGCAGGTGGATGCGCTGTCCAGCTCGCTCGAGGACGGCCATCCGCTGCTCGACACGGCGCGCGGGGTACGTCGCTGCGAAGCGGGCCAGCGCTGGACCTGGGACGGTGTCGACTTCGCCGTCCTCCATCCGTCGGCCGGCGACTACGAGAGGAAGCTCAAGTCGAACGCCATGTCGTGCGTGCTGCGCGTCTCGGGCCGCGGCCGCAGCGTCCTCTTGACCGGCGACATCGAGCGCGAGCAGGAAGCAGCGCTGGTCGAAAGCCAGGCCGAAGCCGTGCGCAGCGACGTCCTCATCGTCCCGCACCACGGCAGCCGGACGTCGTCGAGCGCGCCCTTCCTCGACGCCGTCCGTCCCTCGGTGGCCATCTTTCAGGCCGGCTATCGCAACCGCTTCGGCCATCCCGCCGCCGACGTCCTCGAGCGCTACCGCGAGCGCGGCATCCGCATCGTCGCCAGCCCGGCGTGCGGCGCCTGGCAGTGGCGCGCCGACGGCCCGCCGGAGGGCACGTGCGAGCGTGTCGCGGCGCGCCGCTACTGGCATCACCGGATCGATCCCGAGGGCCCTTGAAGCCCCGGCTGGGGCTTGCGTGGCGCGGAGTTTGCTACCCTCGATGCCTGGAGGCAGCATGAAGCTCGGCTTCGACGAAATGCGCGGGGTGGATGGCGCGGTGCGCGAGCACTACGGCGGCTACGACCGCTGGCTGACGGAACAG
>JAYVVB010000005.1:0-3012 GCA_043787455.1 Rhizobacter sp. | reverse complement strand
GAGCGCAACTTCGTCGAGACCAGGGTCATCCCGAGTACTTGGCGCGAGGGCGGAATCCAGGCCGTCGGCAACTTCGACAACGGCCTCACCGCACAAATCGGCGTCACGACCGGCTTCGATCTCACCAAGTGGGACGCGGCCTCGAGCGAGGGCGCCGAGTCGCCGCTCGGCTCGATCCACCAGGAGCTGCAGCTCGCCAAGGCACGCGACCTCTCGGTCTTCGGCGCGCTCAACTGGCGCGGCGTGCCGGGGCTCCTCGTCGGCGGCTCGATCTTCACCGGCGGTGCGACCCACGGCCAGGCCGCGAGCAGCTCGCGCGTGATGCTCTGGGACGTGCACGCGCGCTACGCGCCCGGCCGCTGGGACTTCTCCAGCGTCTTCAGCCGCGGCACAATCTCCAACACCGCCGCCTTCAACACGCCGCTGCTGGGCAGCGCGACGCTCGTGCCGAAATCGTTCGACGGCTGGTACACGCAGGCGGCGTACGAGCTCTGGTCGAACGCCGAGTACTCGCTGGCGCCCTTCGTGCGCTGGGAGCAGTTCAACACCGCGCGCACTTTCGCCGACCTCGGCGCCGGCCTCACCCCCGATGCGCGGCGTACCGAGCGCGTCGCTACGATCGGCGCCAATTTCAACATCGGCTCGGGAATCGTCTTGAAAGCAGACCTGCAGCGCTTCCGCCAGAACCCCGACGCCAACCGCTTCGACTTGGGACTCGGCTGGAGCTTCTGATGCGACTCGTCCTCGCCGGCGCGATTGCGACCGCGGCGTCGGCCCCTGCGGTCGCGTTCGCGGTCGACTACATGAGCGCCGAGCAGGCGGCACAGCTGATCTTTCCCGACGCCGACACTTTCCAGGCGCGCGAGTTCGATCTCGACGCGACCCAACTGCAGGCGCTCGGCGCGCAAGGCATTCGCGGCCGCTCGGCGCATTGGCGTGTGCGCGTCGCCCTGCGCGCGGGTCAGCCGCTCGGATACGTCGTCAGCGACGAGGTGCTCGGCAAGTTCGAGCTGATCTCGTATGCGGTCGGCATCGGCCTCGACGGCGCGGTCAGGCAGGTCGAGATCCTGTCGTATCGCGAGAGCCACGGCGGCGAGGTGCGCCTGCCGGCCTGGCGGCGCCAGTTCGTCGGCAAGACGGCGGCCTCGCCGCTGCGCGTCGGCGAGGACATCGCCAACATCAGCGGCGCGACGCTCAGCTGCTCCCACCTCGCCGAAGGCGTACGCCGCATCGTCGCGATCGTCGACTTGGCGAAGAAGTTGGGACTGTTCCCATGATCGTCGACGCCGGGGTGCGCGTCCAGCGTCGCGCGCGACCCTTTCTTGGCACGATCGTCGAGATCGGTGTGGTTATGGGTGTGGTCGAGCTCGACGCGAGCGATGGGATCGACGTCGCCTTCGCCTCCATCGGCGCCATCGAGGTGGGCCTCTCGCGCTTCGCCGCGAGCAGCGAGATCTTCCGCTTCAACGCCGCGGCCGCAGGCGAGTGCATCGACATCGGCGCCGACACCCGCCGCGTTCTCACCGCCGCCGAAGAATTGCGAGACGCGAGCGACGGGCTCTTCGACGTCTCGCTCGACAGCGGCGCGACGGGCTGGCGCTGTGACGCCACGGGGCTGCACAAGCTAGACGAGGGAGTTCGCCTCGACCTCGGTGGCATCGGCAAGGGATACGCTGTCGACCGTGCCGTCGCCGCGCTCGTCGCCAGCGGCGCGCGAGCCGGCTGGGTCAACGCCGGCGGCGACCTGCGCGTCTTCGGCGAGATGGCCGTGCCCATCGACCTGCGCGACGAAGCCTCCGGCGGCGTGCGTCGCTTCGCCACGCTCGCCGACGGCGCGTTCGCCACCAGCCGTCTCGGGCGCGGCCACGCGAGCGTCGCCGCGCCCGAGTGCCTTTGGGCCGACGCGCTGACCAAGATCGTCATCGCCCGTGGCGACGCGAGCCACCCGCTGCTCGAGCGCTTCGGCGCCCGCGCATGGCTGCACTGATCGCCTCCGCGGCATGTTGCGCAGCGCCAATCGGCTCGTCGGCTGGCAGAAGTCCGTCTTCTACGTCTCGAACGGCGCCGTCCTGGCGAGCGGGCTGGCCTGGCTCGTGCTCCACTACAGCCGCGCCGACGATGCCCTGCCCTCGCCGCTCGAGCCGTGGACGATGCGACTGCACGGCCTCGCGGCATTCGCGATCCTGTTCGTGCTCGGGGCGATGGCCGCGTCCCACATCCCGCGCGGCTGGCGCCTGAGCCAGAGCGTGCGCCGGGCGCGCCAGCGCAGCTCGGGCCTGGGCCTGTGCATCCTGGCCGGCGCCTGCGTTCTCACCGGCTACCTCCTCTACTACTTCGCTCCCGACACGGTCCGCCCGGCGCTCGGCTGGGCGCACAGTGGTCTCGGCGTCGCAGCGGTGCTGCTCGTCGCCTTCCACCGTCGTCGCGCCGAGGCGCGGGCGCAGCGCCCACGCTGAGTTTTTCGTGTCCTGCGTCAACCTCCGCACGCCCCCCGGCCCCGACGATGGCAGCATTGCCAGAACGGCTATCAAATGAGAGAAAATCTCATTCGCATGTGCATCGCTGACTTCCCGGCCCCACGCTTGCGCCCATGAGCCCCGTCGCCTCGCTTTTCCTGCATCAGCTCGCCGACGGCAGCCAGGCGACGGTGTCGCGCGTCGTCTCTGCGTCGCCCGACATCGATGCCGTCGCGTTGCGTCGTCTCGGCGAGCTCGGCTTCCTGCCGGGCGAGCCGGTGCAGGTGCTGCGACGCGGCCCGGGCGGCCGCGAGCCGCTCGCAGTGATGATCGGCGAGACGATGTTCGCCCTGCGTCTGCTCGAGGCGCAATGCATCGAAGTGCGTCGCTGAAGCGATCGCCCATGGCACACGCTCTCAACGCCTCGAACCTCGCGCCGCTCTGGAGCATCGCTCTGGTCGGCAATCCGAACTGCGGCAAGACGGCTCTCTTCAACCTTCTCACGGGCGCACGCCAAAAGGTCGCCAACTACGCCGGCGTGACGGTCGAGCGCAAG
>JAYVVB010000004.1:0-4355 GCA_043787455.1 Rhizobacter sp. | reverse complement strand
CGCGCCGAGCGCGATCGCCTGCGCCACGTCTTCGCGCGCGGCCTCGGCGAGCCGGTCGGCTATGCCCTGCCGATCGCCCGCGACGAGCGCGATGCGCGTCGCTGGCGCTCGTCGCCGTGGTACCTGCGCGGCGACCACTGCTACCTGATCCAGGGCGACTCGCCCGTGGGCTTCAGGCTGCCGCTCGACTCGCTTCCGTGGGTGCGACCGGCCGACATGCCGTGGATCTATCCGCCCGACCCGAACGAGGACGCGCCGGCGCTCGCCGGCGATCTCTTGGCCGCCGCGGAGCGCGGGCCCTCGTGGCACACGCTCGAGGAGTCGGGGCGCAGTCGCTCGACCGAGCACGAGACGCCGAGCGGCATGCACGATGTCGAAGGCGACGAGGCCATCGCGATCGAGCCGCTCGCGCCGGATCAGTCTGCCGGCTTCGTCGTCCGAACCGCGATCAGCGCCGAGGCGCGCCACGGTCGTCTCTACGTCTTCATGCCGCCGACGTCGTCGCTCGACGACTACCTCGCGCTCGTCTCGGCGGTCGAGAAGACGGCGCACGAGCTGCGCCTGCCGGTCATTCTCGAAGGCTACGAGCCGCCGAAGGACCCGCGCCTCGTCGTCCTGCGCGTCACGCCCGATCCCGGCGTGATCGAGGTCAACATCCATCCCGCGTCGAGCTGGAGCGAGCTTGTCGACCAGACGACGCAGCTCTATGCCGCAGCGCGCGAGACGCGGCTCACGACCGAGAAGTTCATGCTCGACGGCCGCCACACCGGCACCGGCGGCGGCAACCACTTCGTCCTCGGCGGCGCCAGGCCGGCCGACTCGCCGTTCCTGCGCCGGCCCGACCTGCTCGCCAGCATGATCGGCTACTGGCACAACCACCCGGCGCTGAGCTATCTGTTCTCGGGCATGTTCGTCGGCCCGACGAGCCAGGCGCCGCGTATCGACGAAGCGAGGAACGATTCGGTCTACGAGATCGAGATCGCGTTCGCCGAGCTGGCCCGCGTCACCGAGTCGGAGGCAGGGCAGACACCGCCGTGGCTGATCGACCGGCTTTTGCGCAACCTGCTCACCGACGTCACCGGCAACACCCATCGCGCCGAGTTCTGCATCGACAAGCTCTACTCTCCCGACGGCCCGACCGGACGCCTCGGCCTGCTCGAGATGCGCGCCTTCGAGATGCCGCCGCATGCGCGCATGAGCCTGGTCCAGCAGCTGCTGATGCGCTCGCTGGTAGCGCGCTTCTGGGCCACGCCGTACAAGCCGGCGCGGCTGGCACGCTGGGGCACCGAGCTGCACGACCGGTTCATGCTGCCGCACTTCATCTGGAAGGACCTCGACGATGTCGTCGGCGAGCTCGGCGACGCCGGCTATCCGTTTCAGCTTGACTGGTTCGCGGCGCATCGCGACTTCCGCTTCCCGCGCCTCGGCGACTTCTCGGCCGCGGGCGTGTCGGTCGAGCTGCGCATGGCGCTCGAGCCCTGGCATGTGCTCGGTGAAGAGAGCGGCCCCGGCGGCACGGCGCGATATGTCGATTCGACCGTCGAGCGAATCGAGGTTCTCGTCAGCGGCCTCGTCGGCGATCGGCAGCTTCTCGCGTGCAACGGCCGCCGCCTGCCCCTGCAGCCGACGGGCACGGCCGGCGAATACGTCGCCGCGGTGCGCTATCGCGCCTGGACGGCGCCGTCGTCGCTGCACCCGACGATCGAGGCGCACGTGCCGCTGGTGTTCGATCTCGTCGACACCTGGATGAACCGATCGCTCGGCGGCTGCCAGTACCACGTCGCCCATCCCGGCGGCATCAACTACACGACCTTCCCGGTCAATGCCCTCGAAGCCGAAGCGCGCCGCCTCGGCCGGTTCTTCCGCACCGGTCACACACCGGGCATCTTCATCGTGCCGGCCGAGTCGGCCAACCCGGACTTTCCGCACACCCTCGATCTGCGCCGCCCGCCGCGCTCGCGGTAGCTTCGTCTCCATGCTGGACCCACTCCTCGCCGGTTACGCGGCGCCCGAGGGACGCTTCGACGAGCTGCTCTCGGCGCCCGGCCGGCCGCGTGCGCACTGGGACGCCTTCGTGCGCGCGCTCGCCGAGCGGAGCGAGCGCGAGGTGAGCGACACGCTTTCGCTCACCGAGCGGCAGATCCGCGAGCACGGCATCACCTACAACGTCTACGCCGACGCGCAAGGCGCGCACCGTCCGTGGGAGGTCGATCCGATTCCGCTCGTGCTGCCGGCCGACGAGTGGGAGACGATCGCCGCCGGCATCGAGCAGCGCGCCGACCTGCTCAACCGCGTCCTCGGCGACCTCTACGGCCCGCAGACGCTGCTGAAGGACGGGTCGATCCCGCCGTCGGTGATCTTCGGCCACCGCGGCTTTCTCTCTGCCGCCGAAGGGTTGCGGCCGGCCGGCGGCCGTCATCTGCTGCAGTACGCGGCCGACCTCGCGCGCTCGCCCGACGGCCGCTGGTGGGTCGTCAACGACCGCACGCAAGCACCGTCCGGGTCGGGCTACGCGCTCGAGAACCGGCTCGTCGTCTCGCGGGTGTTTCCGAAGATGTTCCGTGACCTGCGCGTGCAGCATCTCGCCACCTTCTTCGATGCCCTGCGCGAGTCGCTGCTGCACTGGGCGCCGCGCAGTCAAGGCGAGAGCGGGCCGACGCGCATCGTCCTGCTCACGCCGGGGCCGTACAACGAGACCTACTTCGAGCACGCGCTGCTGGCGCGCTACCTGGGCTTTGCGCTCGTCGAGGGCAGCGATCTCGCGGTCCGCGACGACCGCGTCTGGCTGAAGACGATCGACGGCCTGCAGCGCGTGCACGCGATCGTCCGGCGCCAGGACGACGACTACTGCGATCCGCTCGAGCTGCGCTCCGACTCCGCCCTCGGCGTCGCCGGCCTCACCGACTGCGCCCGCCGCGGCAACGTATTGCTCGCCAACGCCCTGGGCTCGGGCGTGCTCGAGTCGGGCGCTCTCCTTGGCTTTCTGCCGCAGCTCAGTCGCAAGCTCCTCGGCGAGCCGCTTCTGCTGCCATCGGTGGCGACCTGGTGGCTCGGCGAGCCGGCAGCGTTCGAGGACGCGTGGCAGCGCCCGGAGCGCATCCTCGTCAAGCCGATCGAGCGCTCGCCGAACGAGCCGTCGATCGCGGTCGGCTCGCTCTCCCCCGACGAGCGCGAGGCGCTGCGCCGAAAGATCGCGGAGCGACCGCAGCACTACATCGCCCAAGAATGGGTGCGCGTGTCGCAGGCACCGGTGCTCGAAGGCACGACGATGGGCGCGCTCGCGGCGCGAACGATCGGCCTGCGCGTCTTCGCGGTGGCGACGCCGAGCGGCTGGCGCGTCATGCCGGGCGGACTCACGCGCGTCGCCGGCGACGACGATTCACCGACCATCGCGATGCAGCGCGGCGGCCGCTCGAAAGACACCTGGATCCTTTCCGAAGGGCCGGTCAACGCCGAGTTCTCTCTGCTCTCGACGACGGTCACCGCTGCCGACCTCGTCAACGCCGAGGCGACGCTGCCGTCGCGCGCGGCCGAGAGCCTGTTCTGGTTCGGCCGCTACGGCGAGCGCTGCGATGCGACGGCGCGGCTCCTCCGCGTGGCCATCGGCCAGGTGCTCGACGACAGCCGTGCTCCTCTCGGCGTCGCTCCCGCCTGGACGCTGGCCGAGCGGCTCGGCATCGTCGACGCGAGCCGCAGCCCGGCGCGGGCGCTGCGCCGCGCCGCGACCCACGCTGACGGCGCGCTCGGCCAGCGTCTCGCGAGCCTTTCGCGGGTCGCGTTCAGTTTGCGCGACCGGATGTCGGTCGACCATTGGCGCACGCTCAACCGCTTGATCGCCGATCCGGCGCTGCAGCGCGAACCGGCGCTGCCGATGACGCTGGTCTGGCTCGACCGCGCGATCACGTCGATGATGACGCTCTCCGGCTTCGTTCTCGACGGCATGACGCGCGGCATCGGCTGGCACTTCGTCTCGACGGGGCGCCGGGTCGAGCGGCTGTCGACGATGTGCAGCGTGCTCCAGGTCGCGATCGATGAAGGCCGCAGCCACGAGCTCGACTGGCTCCTCGATCTCGCCGACTCGGGCGTCACCTACCGCTCGCGCTATCTCGCCGCGCCCGAGTGGCTGCCGGTGCTCGACATGATCGTGCGCGACGAGTCGAACCCGCGCTCGATCGCGTTCCAGGTCAAGGGACTCGCCGACTTCGTCGCTCGCCTCGAGACGACGCACGGACCGTTCGCGACATCGACGCTGGCACCGGCGCGTGCCGCGCTCGAAGCGCTGACGACGAGCGACCTGCATCCCGAGAGCGAGGCGCTCGCGGAGGCGATCGAGCGGCTGCAGCGTGCCGCCTATG
>JAYVVB010000003.1:0-2634 GCA_043787455.1 Rhizobacter sp. | reverse complement strand
ACGCCGGGCTGCCGGCGAAAGCCGCCCTTCGTACGACGAGGTCGATGTCGCCAGCCCGCAGCGCGGATCTCAAACGCAAGACGATGAAGCCGGAATCGTTCGCCCCTCCGGCCGGCGTATCGACCTCGGCTTCGCGCGTTTCGCCGAGACCGTTGCGCACCCACAGTCGCATCGGCAGCGGTCTACCAGCGCGAGAAGCGGGCACCAGCGCATGCCAGCCGTCGGGCAGCAGCACGCCGCTCGAGAGCACGCGCGCGTCCGCGGGCACGTCGCTCACGCGAGGTGCGAGCGGCGCTGCCGGCGCGACGCGATGCGGCGCGTCGAGCAGGATGCCGGTCGGCGCCGGCAACGGCGACGCGAAGGCGCGCGCCGCGGCAGACACGGTGGCGTCGGCAGGCGCACGCGCGAGCGAGTCCGCGATCACGCGATCCGAGACGGCCGTCTGGCCGCCGACGCGCAGCAGCCACGCGTACTGCACCGCCGCGTCGGGCGCGTCGAGATGCTCGCCGGCGACATGGGCGGCGAACGCGAGTGCCTGGGCGTAGTCGCCGCGCTGCATGAAGGCGCGCACCAGGCCCATCTCGCTGTCGGCGGCGTGCTGCATCGACCCGGCACGCTCGAATCCCTCGACGGCAGCCACGATGTCGCCACGCAAGAGATCGGATTCGGCGCGCGCGACAATCGCGGCGCGCTCCGTCGCGACGGGCAGTGCCTGACCATCGGCAGCCCAGGCGGCGCCGACGACACCGAGCGACACGACGAGGCCGGCCGCGCGTCGCAGCGCCGACGCGGCGCGCATGCCTCAGGGCAGGCGCGTGATCCGCGGGATCGCGAGCGCCGGCAACGTCGCGTCGTAAGCGGCGGCCGGCGCCTTGTAGCCGATGAGGTAGGCGACCAGGGCGTCGATGTCCTGCGCGCCGCCGCGCAGGTTGACGCCGCCGAGCAACACCGCGAAGCCGTCGCCGCCGGTCGCCATGAAGTTGTTGACCGTGACGCGATAGGTCTTGGTGGGGTTCTGCACGACGCCGCCGACGACGATGTGCTCGGTGGCTCCGATCGCGACCGGCGGTGTCACGGTCACATCGGTCGGCGTGAAGTCGACGTCGACGATCTTCGAGCACAGGGTGCCCGACGTGCTCCACGAATACTTCACGCCGTTCGAGATCTGCAGGACTCGATCGGCGATCTGCCCCATGCAGCCGTTGAACTGCTGCTCGAGCAGGTTCTTGAGCTGCAGCGCGGTCAGGGTCATCGTCACCAGGCTGTTGCCGAAGGGCTGCGCGGTGAACACGTCACCGTAGGTGAGGTCGCGCGGATAGGTCGCGCCCGCCGGAGCGAAGCCGGGGTTGCGCACCCCGCCAGCGTTCATGAACGCCATCGACGCGCCGCCGAGCGTCACTGGCTGCGACGCCTGAAGCTGGGCATCGGCGATCAGGTCGCCCGCCGGCATCTCGCCGGCGGCGTTGGCCGAGTTCGGGAGTGCCGTCTTGATCGTGCCGAGGACCTGGCTGGCGAGCGGCGAGACGAGCGTGTTGTAGCCATCAACGATGTTCTTGACGGTCGGGTCGGCCGCGATGGCGGCGATGATCGCCGGTTCGGTGCGGTCGACGAGCCGGTTCGTCGGCGCGACGGCGACGATGTCGCGGCTCTTCGGATCGATCGTGATGTCGATGTCGCTGACGACGCGGCCGAAAGCGCTCGCGCTCGTCACCGGCACGAGCCTGCCGACCTTGTTCGGCAGGCCCGTCGGGCGCGGCGTCGCGATCTTCGTGGCAGCGCTGTTGCCGGTGACATCGACCGTCGTTGCCGAGCAGTTGTAGGCGGCGTGGGTGTGGGCACTGATGACGAGGTCGACGGCGTTGTCGAGGCGGGCGACGATCGGCCGGATGTCGGCTTCGCCGCCGCCGGCGTTCTTCAGGTCGCCGATGCAGCCGTTAATGTCGCCCGCGCTCGCCGACGCCGAGGGCGTGCCGGTCGGCGAGTTCTGGAATCCGCCCTGGTGGACGAGGACGACGATCGCCTCGATGCCCTGGGCGCGAAGCCGCGGCACGAGTGCGTTGACGGTGTCGGCCTCGTCGTTGAAGCTCAGGCCGGCGACGCCGGTCGGCGTGACGATGCCGGGCGTGCCCTTCAGCGTCATGCCGATGAAGGCGACCTTGACGCCGTTGAAGGTCTTGATGCCGTACGGCGCAAGGAGAGTGCGGCCGGTCGCATCCTCGATCACGTTGGCCGAAAGCCACTTGTACTTGGCACCGTCGAAGGTGCCCGGCGCGCCCGAGCCAAGGCCCTTGCAACTGTTCGGGTCGGGCAGGCCATCGGTGATCTTGCAGCCGCCGTTCTGCAGGCGGCGGAGCTCGTCCTTGCCCTTGTCGAACTCGTGGTTGCCGACCGAGCTGAACTCGAGGCCGATCTTGTTGAGCGTCTCGACCGCCGGCTCGTCGAAGAAGAGCGCCGAGATCAGCGGCGACGCGCCGATGAGGTCGCCGGCGCCGACGACGACGTTGAGCGCGTTCTGCTGCTTGAGCCGGGCGACGTAGGCAGCGAGGTATTCGGCGCCGCCGACGAGCGGCCGCTGAGCGCTGGGGATCGTCGTGTTGGTGCCGAACGTTCCCGGCGTCTGCAGATAGCCGTGGT
>JAYVVB010000002.1:0-3007 GCA_043787455.1 Rhizobacter sp. | reverse complement strand
CGGCGCGCTGGCGACGATCACCGACGCGGCGTTGCTCGAGAGCGAGCTCGACGCGGCCTTGCGCTTCGCGCCGCACGTGACACGCGTCGACGGCGACGTCCAGTCCGCGCTCGTCGCGCACTGCGAAGGTCGCGCCGCGGCCGAGCTCACGGCGCTCGGCGCCGGCTTCGAGCGCATCGACTACGGCCAGCGCGCGATCGCCGCGCGCGTCGTCGCGACCAAGCCGCATCGCCACATCGCGCGGCAGTGGTTCCTCGCGCCCGACGTGCTCGCCCTGCTGCCGTTCGACCGGCCCGAGCCGACGCGCTCGTACGCGCTCGTCTGGTCGCTGCCGGCCGAGCGCGCCGAGGCGCTCCTCGGCATGGAGCCGGCCGTGTTCGAGCGCGAGCTGACGGCGCTGACCGGCAGCGATGTCGGCGATCTCGTCCTCGGCTCGGAGCGCGCGTCGTGGCCGCTCGTGCTCGGGCGTGCCGAGCGCTGGTGCGGCCCGGGATGGGTGCTCGTCGGCGACGCGGCGCACGTCGTCCATCCGCTCGCCGGGCAGGGTCTCAACCTCGGCCTCGCCGACGTCGCCGCGCTCGCTCAGGCGATCGCCGAGCGCGAGCCCTGGCGCGGCCTGGGCGACGAACGGTTGCTTCGGCGGTATGTGCGGCAGCGCGCCGCGCCCACCTGGGCCATGGCGCGAATTACCGACGGATTGCAACGTTTGTTCGCCGCCCCGTCGGCGCCGATCCGGGAACTCCGCAACAATGGTATGAGTCTGGTCAATCGGGCCCGGCCGCTGAAGCGCTGGCTCACAGCAAGAGCACTCGACTCCGAAAGCCCGTCATGAACCGAACCTCGCGTGTCGCCGCCGCCCTGGTCTTCGCCGCCGGCATCGCCGCCGCGGCTTCTTCGGCGTCCGCCGACGAGGCCGCGATCCGCAAGAACATCGCCGAGCGCGTGCCCGATTTCCCGAAGATCGACGAAGTCACCAAGTCGGTCGTGCCGGGCCTCTACGAGCTGCGCGTCGGCACCGACATCCTCTACACCGACGAGCAGGGCAACTACCTGATCGAAGGCCAGCTGATCGAGACCAAGACCCGCGCCAATCTCACCGAGCAGCGCATCGCCAAGCTCACCGCGATCGACTTCAAGACGCTGCCGTTTAAGGACGCGATGGTCTGGAAGCAGGGCACGGGCGAAAGAAAGCTCGTCGTCTTCGCCGATCCGAACTGCGGCTACTGCAAGAAGTTCGAGAAGGACTTGCAGGCGGTGAAGGACGTCACCGTCTACACCTTCCTGTACCCGATCCTCGGCGGCGACTCGCCGGAGAAATCGAAGGCGATCTGGTGCGCCAAGGACAACACCAAGACTTGGCGCGACTGGATGATCAGGGGCACGGCCATCCCCGAGGCGCCGCAGTGCGACACGTCGGCGCTGCAGAGAAACGTCGCCCTCGGCCGCAAGTACCGCATCAACGGTACGCCCGGCCTCGTCTTCGAGGACGGCAAGCACCAGCCGGGAGCGGCCAGCGCCGAAGTCGTCGAGAAGCAGCTCGCGATCAGCCGGGCGAAGAGCCAGAGCTAGTCCCTCGAGGCGCCGCGGCGCCTACATCCGGTAGCTCGGGTCGACCCGATCGACGAGGCGCTGCAGGGCAGCGAACGAATCCTCGCCGGCGCCGTACTTGGCATTGAACTGGAGCGAATCGGCGACGCACCTGTCGAGCACCGCGCGCGGAATCGCGATCGCCTCGCCCATCGATTGCGTCGCCCACTGGATCTCGCAGGCGCGCTGCACGAGCCACATCAGAGAGAGGGCCTGCGGCAGCGTCGCGCCGATCGTCACCGGCCCATGATTGCGCAGCAGCAGGACAGGCCGTCCTTCGGCGCTCTTCAGGATCCGCGCGCCCTCGTCGCTGTGGACCGTGATGCCTTCGAAGTCGTGATACGCGACCTTGCCGTAGAGCTGCGCGGCGTAGAAGTTCGTGAACGCGAGACCGTCCTTCAGGCAGCACACGGCCTGCGCCGCGGTCGTGTGCAGATGCATCACGCTGTGGGCCTCGGGTAGGGTCGCGTGGATGGCGCTGTGGAAGGTGATGCCGGCCGGGTTCACGGGCCAGTCGGAGTGACCGACGATGCGACCCTCAAGGTCGACCTTGACCAGATTCGATGCGCAGACCTCGGAGTAGTGCAGCCCGAACGGATTGATGAGGTAGTGCCCCGGCTCGTCGGGCACGCGCAGCGAGATGTGGTTGTAGATGAGCTCGGTCCAGCCGAGCCGGTCGAAGATGCGATAGGCCGCCGCGAGCTGGACGCGCGCCTGCCACTCTTCGGGGCTGAAGCGGGCCGGGCGAATGAACGCGCCCGGCGAGTGGATGGTGTCCATGCGGTCCTCCTGGGATCGGATCGCCATTCGACCACAGCCGCACCGGCTTTCGGCGGCGGCGACAATCGCGCCATGATCCGTTACGAGATCGACGTCGCCGCACGTCACCGGCACAGCTTCGACGTCGAGCTGCTCATCGACGCACCCGCCGCCGAGCAGCGGCTGAGCCTGCCGGTCTGGATTCCCGGCAGCTACCTGGTGCGCGAATTCGCGCGCCATCTCTCGGCGCTCGAGGCTAGCCAGGGCGGCGCTGCCCTCGAACTGCGCCAGCTCGACAAGGCGACCTGGCTGGCTCGCTGCGCGCCCGGGGCAGCGCTGGTCGTGTGCTACCGGGTCTACGCGTTCGACACTTCGGTGCGCGCCGCCTTTCTCGATGCGGCGCGAGGCTTCTTCAACGGCACCGGCGTCTGCCTGAAGGTCGAAGGCCGCGAAACCGGGCCGCACGAGCTCGCCATCGTCGGCCTGCCCACCGACTGGGACGTCGCGACGGCGCTCGAGCGACGGCCGGGCCCGGACAGGGTCCACGAGTACCTCGCCGCCGACTACGACGAGCTCGTCGATCATCCGGTCGAGCTCGGCCGTTTCTGGCGCGGTCGCTTCGACGCCGCCGGGGTGCCGCACGAGTTCGTCGTCGCGGGCG
>JAYVVB010000001.1:0-9839 GCA_043787455.1 Rhizobacter sp. | reverse complement strand
CCGCCGCAGATGAACAAGATGTTGGTCGTGTCGATCTGCAGGAAGTCCTGATTCGGGTGCTTGCGGCCGCCCTGCGGCGGCACGCTTGCCATCGTTCCCTCGACGAGCTTGAGGAGCGCCTGCTGCACGCCCTCGCCAGAGACGTCGCGGGTGATCGAGGGGTTGTCCGCCTTCCTGCTGATCTTGTCGATCTCGTCGATGTAGACGATGCCTCGCTGCGCCTTCTCGACGTCGTAGCCGCAGTTCTGGAGCAGCTTCTGGATGATGTTCTCGACGTCTTCGCCGACATAGCCGGCTTCGGTGAGCGTCGTCGCGTCGGCGATGACGAAAGGCACGTTGAGCAAACGGGCCAGCGTCTGCGCAAGCAGTGTCTTGCCCGATCCGGTGGGGCCGATCAAGAGGATGTTGCTCTTCGAGAGCTCTATCTCGTCCTTGGTGCGGCTCATGTGCTTGAGCCGCTTGTAGTGGTTGTAGACCGCGACCGAGAGCGTGCGCTTGGCTACCTCCTGGCCGATCACGTACTGATCGAGGCTCGCCTTGATCTCGCTCGGGATCGGCAGGTCGGACTTGGTCGACTTCGCGTCGCCACCATCGACCGGAACTTCATCACGAATGATGTCGTTGCAGAGCTCGATGCACTCATCGCAAATGAATACAGAGGGACCGGCAATGAGCTTCTTCACCTCGTGCTGGCTCTTGCCGCAGAACGAGCAGTAAAGAACCTTTTCGCTCGAGGAACCTTTTTTCTCGGCCATGAAAGTCGCTAAAAGACGGCGCCAACGGGGGTGCGAAGTCGATCATAGTGGAAAAGAAAACGCGGCCCTGCCCCGAAGAAGGACCCCGTTCGGCATGTTGTTGCCTTTCCACGGCCGACCCGCTCCAGGCCGGCAATTTCGCACTGTTCGCGGCCGCTTGACGCGGCCCGCGCAGGCGCCCGCTCAGCGCGTCGACGAGGGCGGAGAGACGCGCTGGCTAAGGACCTGGTCGATGAGGCCGTAGGCCTTCGACTCTTCGGGGTCCATGAAGAAGTCGCGCTCCATGTCGGCGCGGATCTTCTCGATCGGCTGGCCGGTGCGCTCGGAGTAGATCTTGTTGAGCTGCTCGCGCGTCTTCAGGATCTCGCGCGCATGGATCTCGATGTCGGTCGCCTGTCCCTGCGCACCGCCCGAAGGCTGGTGGATCATCACGCGCGAGTTCGGCAGCGCCATGCGCTTGCCCTTCGCGCCGGCCATGAGCAGGAACGATCCCATGCTCGCCGCGATGCCCATGCACATCGTCGACACGTCGGGCTTGACGAACTGCATCGTGTCGTAGATCGACAGGCCCGCGCTCACCGACCCGCCAGGCGAGTTGATGTAGAGGTGGATGTCCTTGTCGGGGTTCTCGCTCTCAAGAAAAAGCATCTGCGCGACGACGAGGTTCGCAGTCTGGTCCGTGACCGGGCCAACCAGGAAAATCAGCCGCTCCCGTAAGAGCCGGCTGTAGATGTCGTACGCGCGTTCGCCGCGGCCCGACGTCTCGATGACGATCGGCACCAGCCCCAGGCCTTCTGTGTCCAGCGCGCTCATTGCTCTTCCTCGTTCACGGTCATGTTCGCTATCTCGGGGCCAATTATGTGGGCGCAAGAGCGCCGCCTCGACGCGCCGACTGCCCGATCGGCCAGCGTCGACCTCAGCCGGCCATCAGCTCGTCAAAGGGGACGGTCTTCTCGCTCGCTTTGGCATTCCCGAGCACGTACGCGGCGACGTTGTTCTCGATGACGACCGCCTCGACCTCGGCCATCCGGTTGCGATCGCTCAGGTACCAGCGCATCACCTCAGCCGGCTTCTCGTAGCTCTGCGACAGCTCCTCGATGTGCGCCTGCAGCTGCTCGGGCTTGGCCTGCAGATTCCGGCTGCGCACCAGCTCGGCGACGACCAAGCCGAGGCGGACGCGGCGCTCAGCCTGGTCCTGGAACATCTCGGGCGGGATCGGTGCCGTCTCGGCGTCCTTCATGCCGCGCTTCTTGAGGTCGCCGCGCATCTGCTCGACCATGCGCTCGACTTCGCCGGCGACGAGCGCCTTCGGCACTTCGAGCTCGGCGACCTTTACCAGCGCTTCCATCACGCTCGCCTTGTTGCGCGCCTGGATCCGGAACTTCACCTCGCGTTCGAGGTTCTTGCGCACGTCGGCGCGCAGCGCCTCGACCGTGCCGCCGCCGATGCCGAGCGCCTTGGCGAGCGATTCGTCGACCGGCGGCAAATGCTGCGCCTCGATCTTCTTCACGGTGACGACGAAGTCGGCTTCCTTGCCCGCGACGTCCTTGCCCTGGTAGTCGGCCGGGAACTGGAGCGGGAAAGTCTTCGAGTCGCCCGAGCGCATGCCGCGCACGGCGCTGTCGAACTGTTCGAGCATCTGGCCCTCGCCGATCACGAACTGGAAGCCCTCGGCCTTGCCGCCGTCGAAGGCGACGCCGTCGACGGTGCCAAGGAAGTCGATCGTCACCCGGTCGCCTTCGGCCGCGCCTTCGGCCGCGGGACGCTGCTGGAACGTGCGCCGCTGCTTCCTCAGGATCTCGATCGTCTTGTCGACGGCCGCGTCGGTCACCTCGGCCGAGATGCGCTCGACCTCGGCCGCCTTCAGGTCGCCGATCTTCACTTCGGGATAGACCTCGAAGGTGGCGTCGAAGGCGACCTCACCCTCGGCCGCGTCGGCCTTCTCGGTGATCCGCGGGCTGCCCGCGACGCGAAGCTTGGCTTCAGTGACGGCTTCGGAGAAGACCTGGCCGACCTTGTCGTTGAGGACTTCGCTGTGGACCGAGTAGCCATAGCGCTGCGAGACGAAGCTCATCGGCACCTTGCCCGGGCGGAAGCCCGCGGCCTTGACCGTGCGCGACAGGCGGCGCAGGCGCGTTTCTACTTCGGAGGCGATCGTCGCTGCCGGCAGCGACAGGGTGATTCGGCGCTCGAGCTTGTCGAGAGTTTCAACGTGGACGGACATGATGTGTACAGACTTTCAATGGGCTGGTGCGCGGGGTCGGACTCGAACCGACACGCCGGTGAAGGCGTCAGGACCTAAACCTGGTGCGTCTACCAATTTCGCCACCCGCGCGGCGTAAGCAAGGACGGAGTCAATAGCCGCCGTCTGACGGGCCGCAAAGCGACTCCGTCACAGCAATAGTTTACCCGGCGCTCCCTTGCCGTCGCGGCGCCGAACCCCCATGTCTGCCGTAACGCAACGAGGGTTCGTGATAGCCGTGGAGAATCGCGCCGATGGGCGTGGACCATTACGAGAACTTCCCGGTGGCGTCGTGGCTCTGCCCACCGGCGCTGCGCCCGCCGATCGTCGCCATCTATCGCTTCGCCCGGACCGCGGACGACATCGCCGACGAAGGCGCCACCCCGAGCGCCGAGCGCCTCGCGGATCTGGCGTCGTACCGGGCCGACCTCGACGCCGTCGCGAGCGGCCGGGCGCCGTCGCCACGGTGGCTCGACGTCTTCGAGCCGCTGGCGCGGGCGATCGACCGGCACGGTCTTCCCATCCCGCTGCTGGACGCGCTGCTCGATGCGTTCGCGCAGGACGCGACCAACCCACGCTATGCCGACCGTGCCGAGCTCGTCGACTACTGCCGTCGCTCGGCCGACCCGATCGGACGCCTGTTGCTGCACCTCTATGGCATCGACGACCCGCGCGCGCTCGCCCAGTCCGACGCGATCTGCACCGCGCTCCAACTCGCCAACTTCTGGCAGGACCTCGGCGTCGACGCCGCGCGCGGCCGGCTCTATCTCACCGACGCCGATGCCCGTCGTCACGGCATCGACCTCGCCGACGTGCTCGCGCGACGAGACAGCGGCTCCTTGCGCACGCTCGTCGTCGAGCTCGTCGCCTGGACGCGCGAGCGCATGCGCGCCGGCGCGCCGCTCGTACATGCCATCGGCGGACGCGCGGGATGGGAGCTGCGGCTGGTCGTCCAGAGCGGGCTGCGCGTCCTGGAACGGATCGAGCGGATCGGCGGCGCCACGCTCGCGACCCGACCGGTGCTCGGCCTCTTCGACGCGCCGGTCATCGGCTGGCGCGCCCTCGCGATGCGCCGTCCGGGCGCCGCCGCGGCTCGGCCGAACGCGTCGCCTGACATCGACCGTCCCTGACCGCCCTCACCCCGATGACGCCCGAGCAGTACGTGCAGGACAAAGCCGCCGCGAGCGGCTCGAGCTTCTACTACGCGTTCCTCTTCCTCACGCCGCCGCGCCGCGCGGCGATCACGGCGTTCTATGCGTTCTGCCGCGAGGTCGACGACGTCGCCGATGAAGTCTCCGACCCGGGCATTGCCGCGACCAAGCTGGCGTGGTGGCGCAGCGAGGTCGCAGCCGCGTTCGCAGGCCGGCCGAGCCATCCGGCGATGCTGGCGCTCTCGCCCCATGTCGCCGCCTACGGCATCGAGGCCTCTCACCTTCTGGCCGTGATCGAGGGCTGCCAGATCGACCTCGACCAGTCACGCTTTCTCGACTATCCCGGCCTGGCGAAGTACTGCGACCTCGTCGCCGGCGTCGTCGGCGAAGTCGCCGCGAGCATCTTCGGCGGCAGCCATGCATCGACGCACGAGTACGCTCATCGGCTCGGGCTGGCGATGCAGCTCACGAACATCATCCGCGACGTCGGTGACGACGCGCGCCGCGGCCGGATCTACCTGCCGATGAGCGAGCTGAAGCAGTTCGACGTCAAGGCGGCCGAGCTGCTCGAACGCCGTTACAGCGACCGCTTCACCGCGTTGATGCGCTTCCAGGCCGAACGCGCGCACCGCACCTACGACGAGGCGATCGCGCTCCTGTCCGACGACGACCGGCGCGCGCAGAAGCCCGGGCTGATGATGGCCAACATCTACCGCGAGCTGCTGCGCGAGATCGAAGCCTGTGACTTCGCCGTGCTGCACCAGCGCATCTCGCTCACGCCAATCAGGAAGCTTTGGATCGCGATGCGCACCAATTGGCGCGGCCGATGAACGGCGGCGCTGGCGCGTGACCGGCGCACTGCATGTCGCCGTCGTCGGCGCCGGCTGGGCCGGGCTCGCGGCCGCGATCGAAGCGAGCCGATGCGGCGCGCGCGTGACGCTGTTCGATATGGCCTCCACGGCCGGCGGGCGTGCGCGCGGCGTGATGTCGCACGGGGTCGTGCTCGACAACGGCATGCATATGTGCATCGGCGCCTACGTCGAGACGCTGCGCTTGCTGAAAGATGTCGACGTTGACGAATCGACCGTGTTCCTGCGCCTGCCGCTCACGCTCGTCGACCCTGCGGGCCGCGGCCTGCGCTCCGGTCGCGGTCCGGCCGTGCGCGCGTTCGCCCTCGCGGTGCTGCGGCGAGGCGGCTGGCGCTGGCGCGATCGGTTCGCCTTGCTGCGGCTGGCGGCGAGCTGGCGTCGCTCGGGCTTTCGCTGCGCACCGGACGCGACCGTCGCTGAGCTCTGTCGCGGCGCGCCGACGTCGGTCAGGCGCGACTTCATCGAGCCGCTCTGCGTCGCCGCGCTCAACACGCCGATGGCCCGCGCGAGCGGGCAGGTCTTCCTACGCGTCCTGCGCGACGGCCTCTTTTCGGGACTCGGCTCGGCCGACCTGCTGCTGCCGAAGACGAGCCTCTCCGACCTCTTCCCGAAGCCCGCGTTGGCCTGGCTCGACCGCGCCGGCGCGACGATCCGCCTCGGCCATCGGGTCGAGCGGATCGAGCGCGACGGCATGGGCTGGCGTGTCGACGACGTCGCCGTCGACCGTGTCGTCGTTGCCGCCAGCGCGACGGAGGCGGCGCGCCTCGTCGCACCGCACGCCGACGATTGGGCCGCCTCGGCCGGTGCCTTGCGCTACGAGCCGATCGTCACCGTGTATGCGCAAAGCGACGGCTGCGTCCTGCCAGAACCGATGCTGACGCTGGCCGCCGACGCATCTCGTCCGGCGCAGTTCGTCTTCGACCGGGGACAACTCGGCGGCGACGCGGGTCTGCTTGCCTTCGTCGCCAGCGGCGCTGGGTCGTGGGTCGAGCGCGGCGCCGCAGTGACCGAGGCGGCGATCGTCGCGCAGGCCTCGGCGGAGCTGGGACCCCATCTCCGCGCGCCGATCCAGGTCGTGCGCACGATGGTCGAGAAGCGCGCCACCTTCGCCTGCGTGCCCGGACTGAAGCGGCCTCCCATGACGGTCGCGCCAGCCCTCTTCGCCGCAGGCGACTTCATCGATGGCCCGTATCCGGCGACGCTCGAGGGCGCCATCCGGAGCGGCCTCGCGGCCGCACGCGCTGCCGCGCTGTGAGATCGCGCGAGAATCGCGCCATGAGAAAGAGCGAGGAACGCAGCATCACGATCCAGGTGCTCGAGCGCGCGTTCGGCCTGCTCGACCTCCTCGCCTCGCATCAGGAACCGGTCGCGCTCAAGGCGATCAGCGAGCAGAGCGGGCTGCATCTGTCGACGGCCCACCGCATCCTCAACGATCTGACGATCGGCCGCTACGTCGACCGGCCCGAGCCCGGCAGCTATCGCCTCGGCATGCGCCTGCTCGAGCTCGGCAATTTGGTCAAGGCGCGGCTCGACGTCCGCGACGCGGCGCTCGGGCCGATGCGCGAGCTTCACAAGATCACGCACCAGCCGGTGAACCTGTCGATGCGCCAGGGCGACGAGATCGTCTATGTCGAGCGCACGTACAGCGAGCGGTCTGGAATGCAGGTCGTGCGCGCTGTCGGCGGTCGCGCGCCGCTGCACCTCACGTCGGTCGGCAAACTCTTCCTCGCCCACGACGATGCCCAGCGCGTCCGCGCCTACGCCGCGCGAACCGGACTGGCAGGACACACGCGCAACAGCATCACCGAGCTTTCCCGGCTCGAGCGAGAGCTGGCGCGCGTCAACCAGTACGGCACCGCTCGGGACGACGAGGAGCTCGAACTCGGGGTGCGCTGCATGGCCGCCGGCATCCGCGACGATCAGGGCAAGCTGGTCGCGGGACTCTCGATCTCGGCTCCGGCCGATCGCCTCGAGGAATCATGGTTGGAGCGGCTCGAAGCGACCGCGGCGCAGATCTCGGCGACGCTCGGTCACCGCGGCTGACGAAAGCGCCGCGACGCGGCGCGCCGGCTCAGATCGGCGGCTTGTGCGCGCCGATCACGGCGGCCGGAACAACCGCCGGCACCGAGGCCATGACCCAGCGCCTGACGCGTTCGGCGTCGCCGATGCGCGAGTACTTGCCCGCGGAATCGAGGAACACCATGATCAGATGGCGCCCGGCGAGCTTGGCCTGCATCACCAGGCAGCGCCCGGCTTCGGAGATGTAGCCCGTCTTTTGCAGGCCGATGTCCCACTCGGGGCTCTTCACCAATCCGTTGGTGTTGCGGAACTGAACCGGCCGGTTGCCGACTTCGACCATGTATTCAGGCGAGGTCGACAGCTCGCGGATGATCTGTACTTCGTGCGCGGCATTCACCAGGATCGCCAGGTCGTGGGCGCTCGACTGGTTCTTGCTGGACAGGCCCGTCGGCTCGACATAGTGGGTGTCGTTCATGCCGAGGATGCGCGCCTTCTGGTTCATCGCCGCGACGAAGGCGTGGAGGCCGCCGGGATAGTTGCGGCCGAGGGCGTTCGCGGCACGGTTTTCCGACGACATCAGCGCCAGGTGCAGCATTTCCTCGCGCCGCAACTGAGTGCCGACGCGCAGGCGCGAGCGGCTGCCCTTTTCGGTGTCGATGTCGTCGTCGGTTATCGCGATCATCTCGTCGAGCGGCAGCTGCGCCTCGGTGACGACGACGGCGGTCATGAGCTTGGTGAGCGATGCGATGGGCAGCACCGCCAGCGAGTTCTTGCTGAACAGGATCTCGTTGGTGTCCTGATCCAGGACCAAGGCGACGCCCGACTTCAGCTCGAGCGAATCGGCGGCCTGGTGCAGGCCGATCAGCTGACCGAAGGACGGCTTGGCCGGTTCGATGCGGATGATCGAGGCGACGCGGCGGCCGTGGCGGCCGCTGCGAACGACGAGCGTTGGCCTCGTCTTGGCGCTGGCGACAGCAACCTTGGCATGCCGGAAGTGCGCCTGAGCCTTGGCCGTCGTCGCATCGGGCGCGGTCGCCGCGGCGCTGGAGACGGCGAACATGGCGCCGGCGAGGACGAGGGCAGCGGAGAAAGGCTTGAGGCTCATCAGGAGGGCGGTATCGGTGTTGGCCGGCGCGAGTCTATTGGAGGCAAGAAAAACGCGCAAGATCAGAAACTTGCGCGTTGTTCCTAAAGTGAGACCGAAGCCACGGATAGTGGCTCGTCCTCGTGTTACGACAGGTTTCAGCCCTGGGCCGGTACCCGCTCCGTCTTGCTGTAGAGCTTGTTCAACGCCGAAAGGTAGGCCTTCGCCGACGCGACGACGATGTCCGGGTCCGAGCCGACGCCGTTGACCACCCGGCCCCCGCGCGACAGTCTCACGGTCACTTCACCCTGCGACTCTGTGCTTCCCGACGTGATCGCATTGACCGAATAGAGGAGCATTTCCGCCCCACTCGCGACTTTCGACTCGATCGCCTTCAGGCTGGCGTCGACCGGCCCGTTGCCGTCGCTCGACGCCCGGTGCTCGACCTCGCCAGCTGCGAAGGTGACGCTCGCCTGCGGCCTGGCGCCCATCTCGGAATGCTGCGACAGCGCGATCAGCCGGTAGTGATCGTGCTCGGCGGCGACGCCCTCCTCCATCGCGATCGCGAGAATGTCCTCGTCGAAGATGTCGCTCTTCCTGTCGGCGAGCTCCTTGAAGCGGACGAACGCGGCGTTGATGTCGGCCTCGGACGCCATCTCGATGCCGAGCTCCTTCAGGCGTTGCTTGAAGGCGTTGCGCCCCGAAAGCTTGCCGAGGACGATCTTGTTGGCGGCCCAGCCGACATCTTCGGCACGCATGATCTCGTAGGTGTCGCGCGCCTTCAGCACGCCGTCCTGGTGGATGCCGGACGCGTGCGCGAACGCGTTCGCGCCGACCACGGCCTTGTTCGGCTGGACGATGAAGCCCGTGGTCTGAGACACCAGCCGCGAGGCCGGCACGATCTGGGTCGCGTCGACGCCGAGCGTGAGGTCGAAATAGTCCTTTCTCGTGCGCACCGCCATCACGATCTCCTCGAGCGCGCAGTTGCCCGCGCGCTCGCCGAGGCCGTTGATCGTGCACTCGACCTGGCGCGCGCCGCCGATCTTCACGCCGGCGAGCGAGTTGGCGACGGCCATGCCGAGGTCGTTGTGGCAGTGCACCGACCAGACCGCCTTGTCGGAGTTGGGGATCTTGCGTCGCAGGTCGAGCAGGAACTCGCCGTAGAGCTCGGGGATCGCGTAGCCGACCGTGTCGGGAATGTTGATCGTCGACGCGCCTTCCGCGATCACCGCTTCGAGGACGCGATAGAGGAACTCGGGGTCCGAGCGATAGCCGTCCTCAGGCGAGAACTCGACGTCGTCCGTGAGGTTGCGCGCGAAGCGCACCGAGAGCTTCGCCTGCTCGAAGACCTGTTCGCGCGTCATGCGGAGCTTCTTCTCCATGTGCAGGTCGCTGGTGGCGAGGAAGATGTGGATCCGGGTCGACTCGCCTCCTTTGAGCGCCTCGGCGGCGCGGCTGACGTCGCGGTCGTTGGCCCGCGCCAGCGCACACACCGTCGAGCCCTTGATCGCCTGCGCGATCGCCCGAACGGCCTCGAAGTCGCCGTTCGACGATGCCGGAAAGCCCGCCTCGATGACGTCAACCTTGAGCCGCTCGAGCTGGCGCGCGATGCGAAGCTTTTCGTCCTTGGTCATCGAGGCGCCGGGCGACTGCTCGCCGTCGCGCAAGGTGGTGTCGAAGATGAACAGGCGGTCGGACATGGCATTTCCCAGCTGTAAA